>JAQGPB010000138.1 GCA_028293265.1 Pedosphaera sp.
GGCGCGGAGTTTCTCACCAAATCTGCTAAATTTGCGCGCTGGTCCTTTCCTGTCCTACCCTCAGCCCCAGCCAACCCAATCCCATTCCGCACTCCGCATTTGAAAGGTTTCTGCCTTGCCATAATTACGCAATTTGGCTCTGCTAACTGTGCTGTTTAAATTATTGATCTAAGTATTATGATGCCAGAACTCAGCGGAAAACTCGGAATCGTCTTCGGTGTCGCCAACAAACGCTCCATCGCCTGGGCCATTGCGCAGGCGTGGCACAAGGCCGGCGCGCGGCTCGCCTTCACTTATCAGGGCGAACGCCTCAAGGAAAATGTCGAGGAACTCGCCGGCACGTTCGGCCCCGACACCTTGCTCATGCCGTGCGATGTGACGAAGGATGAGGACATCGCGCGCGTTTTCTCCGAGGTCGGTCAAAAATTCGGCAAGCTCCATCTCCTCCTCCATTCCGTCGCCTTCGCGCCGAAGGAAGCCTTGGAAGGCAATTTCCTCGACACCACCCGTGAAGCTTTTCGCGTCGCGCACGATGTCAGCGCCTATTCCTTGATCGCGCTCGCGCGCGGAGCCGCGCCGTTGATGACCGAAGGCGGCAGCATCGTCGGCATGACCTATTATGGCTCCGAAAAAGTCGTGCCCCATTATAACGTCATGGGCGTGGCCAAGGCGGCGCTCGAAGCCAGCACGCGCTATCTCGCCTACGATCTGGGCACCAAAAAAATCCGCGTCAACTGCATCAGCGCCGGTCCCGTCAACACCCTCGCCGCGCGCGGCATCGCCGGCTTCACCGACATGCTCAAGCATTACGAAGCCCACGCCCCCTTGAAACGCAACGTCCTCCCCGAAGAACTCGGCGCCACGGGAACCTTCCTCGCCAGCGACGGCGCGGCGGCCATCACTGGACAGGTGATTTACGTGGATTGCGGCTACCAAATCATGGGGATGTAGCTTTGGTCAGTTGTCAGTCGTCAGTGGTCCGTAGTTGGAAAAGCGCTTGGAAATGATCTGCGGCTTTTGCCGCACTCCAAAAGGGTCATTTCCAAATTCAGAATCTTGGAACCGCAAATCGTTTATGAAAACTATCTCTAAATTTGTTTTCGGACGCCTCTTGCCCGTTGCCATTCTTATCACCGCCATGTCCGCCCAGGCCTTGGTGATCGTGCCCACGTTCGACAGTTCCATCACGAGCGACCCGAATGCTGCCACCATCGAAAGCACCATCAACACCGCGATCCAGTTTTACGAAACCCGCTTCTCCGATCCGATCACCGTGACGATTTTGTTTCAGGAAATCACCACCTCCGGACTTTATGGCCACAGCAGTTGGTGGTATTACAACATCAGCTATTCGACCTACCGCGCTGATCTGCAAGCCGACGCCACCACCGCTAATGATACCCTCGCCCTGGCGCATCTCCCGACCGGCTCTGCCAACCCTGTCACCGGCAGCAATACCGTTAGGGTCAAGACGGCAAACCTCCGGGCCATTGGCATCAACGGCGACAACTCCGGCCTTGCCGGAGGCCATGATGGCATCATCGGATTGCATACCTCCCAACTGAACCTCTCCCGCGCCTCGATCAATCCCGGCAAAGGCGATCTCTTGGCGACGGTAGAACATGAAATTGATGAGGTGCTTGGGCTGTCCTCATGGCTTGATGGCGGCGGCGGCGATCCCCTTCCCGAAGATCTATTCCGTTACTCGTCAACCGGCGCGCGCACTTACACCACCAGCGGCGACGACGCTTATTTTTCACTTGATGGTGTGACTCTCATCGCGCGATTCAACCAGACCGCCGGCAGCGACTATGGCGATTGGTGGACTGCCGGCGCGCATACCCCGCAAGTCCAGGATGCAAACGCGACCAACGGTTCCACGCCGGACCCCAAGAACGAACTCATCGCGCTCGATGCCATCGGCTACAATCTTCTGCCTGCTCCAAGGCCTGGAATTTCTCGCATCACCCTGAACGGAACCCAACTGGTGCTTAAAGGAACGAACGGTCTCGCCGGCGGCACATACCTCGTCCTGACCAGCACCAACGCGGCCACACCCTTGAATCAATGGACCGCCGTTGCGACGAATTTCGTGGGCACCAACGGCAATTTCACCATCACCGTCCCCAACGCCGTAAATTCCACCGAAGCAAAACGCTTCTTCGCCCTTGAGCTGCAATAACGGCCTTCATCGTATTCCAAGTTTAGCAGCGGCTATGGGGTCAATTTGTTTAATCGTAGATTCGATGCTATCCTTCCAGTGAGAAGCGTTGTCATCTTTCATGATGCTTAACAATTCTGGGAGAGCCTCCTTTGCTTGAGGGCCAAGCCTCGCCAGCAGTTCAAAAACTTCAGGGCGAAACGTCCAATACTCGGTTGGATAAATTGTTTTCCGATGGGGCGGTTTTACTTTCAAAATTTCGATGAGAGAAGGAACCGCCTCAGGCCCGACACTCGCCAAAACTTCCGATGCTTTCGCCCGTTGGCGGACGCTTTGCGAACCGGTGGCACCAAGCCAAAAACTTAATGGTTTGCCACTATATAACGGGCCATAATAGGGACGCGCGGCATCCCAGTACAAAAGACACCAAGTTGATCCGGCAATGCCACCGATGAGAAAAACCGCCCACAGGAGACGAAACCTCATTTTGCCAGCGGAGGTAGCGCTGATAATCAATACGGTGAAAACTATAGCTATGATCGCCCACTCAACCCACAACGCACGATGATCAAGGATGAATCCGTCCTTTATTTCCGGGTGAGGGTTCGGACCACCATAAACGAACGAATAAACTCGGGTCAGATTGCCTTCGGAATCGTATTCGAAGATGTTTCTAGGCACGTACAATAAAGATACAAGAAGCGCGATCAGTCCAGCGACGAGCAAATAACCCTGCCTCCTGTTCAATATCTGAGTTTTCATGCTCAAATTTCGCGTGCTCCCAATTTCGCTGGTCCCCAATATATTACATGGCTTTTGCAAGTAGCAACTTGGCCACATACGCGCCATCCACCCCTTCCACAAAGGGCAATAACTCGCGCTCCTGCTCCAATTTAAACTGTGGATGCTCAACCAAAAACTGTTTCACAACCTCCCCATTTTCTTCCGGCTCCAGGCTGCAAGTGCTGTAAATCAACGTGCCGCCCGGCTTCAATCGCGGCGCGGCTTGGCGGAGCAAATCGAGCTGGGTGGCACGCAGCCGTTCGATTTCTTCCGGTCGGATGCGCCAGCGCAGGTCCACGCGGCGGCGCATGACGCCCGTGTTGGAACACGGAGCGTCCACCAAGATGCGGTCGAATTTCTTCGCCGGGTTCGGAATGATTCCGCTCGGCGCCACGGAGGCTTCGGCGCAGGTCACGCCCAGGCGGACGCAATTTTCCCGTATCAAGGCCAGGCGGTCTTCATGCAGGTCTTGCGCGGTGATGCGGCCGCGATTTTGCATCCGTTGCGCGATGTAAGTGGTTTTGCCACCCGGCGCGGCGCAAAGGTCCAGCACCGATTGGCCGGGCTGCGGGTCGAGCATCGAAACTGCCAGCAGCGTGCTCGGGTCCTGGATGTAAAAGAGTCCCTCCTTGAACGAGCGCAGGCTCGCCAGCGGCGGATGCGATTCCAGTTGAAAAACCAGACCTTGCCCGACCCAATCCCATTGGGAAGCTGCGGGAGAGGAAAGCGGCGTGAGAGGGACATGCCCTTCCGCCTCGCCCTGAACTTCGGAAAGCGGAGAACCCGTCTCCGTGAACGACCGAAAAGGAGCAACCCCCCTCCCCTCTCGTTCCTCGCGGGGCGAGGGAGAAGAGATCGTGCGCTCGATGGTTCCCGGGTTCAATGCGTCAACTTTCGTTTGGGGAATGCTCTCCCCCGAGGAGAGGGAGGAGAAGTTGCTCGCAAGGAATTTCACCTTTTCCGTTTCCCATTGCGCGACCAGCTTGGCGGCGTCCGCCTTGAGCGAGTTCAGCCGCGCAAAAGTCGGCGGCGGGGTGTTGTTCAGTTCCATCAGTTGGGCGGTTTTTTCCGCTCCCCACCGGGCAAGCCAGCGTTGATAGAGCCATTCGGGATGCGAATAACCGGTCGCGGGTTGCGAGCTCTTCAAGTCCTCCAGCAGCTTTTCCGTCTCGACACGTTCGCGGGTATAGCTGCGCAAAACGGCATTGATAAAGCCCGCTTGCGAGCCAAAGCCGATCTCTTTGGCAATCTCGACCGTTTCATGGACCGCCGCGTGGTTGGGCACGCGGTCCAGCCAAAACATTTGGTATAAGCCCAGTTGCAACAGAACCCGCAGTTCCTCCTTCTGCGTGCGGCCCTCGGTTTTGCGGCCAATGAGCCAATCCAAGGTCATTTGCCAGCGCGCGATGCCATAGACCAATTCCTGGCACAAGCCGCGGTCGGGGGACGAAAGCCGGTGCTTGGACAGCTCTTTTTCAAACAGGTCCTCGGTATAATCTTTTTCGCGCAGGCGCTCCCGAAGGATGCCAACCGCAATTTGTCTTGGTTTTTGCTCGCTCACGATTAATATATGGCGCGACATAAGCATTGCACCGGGTCAGGAGACCCGGCCTACAAGTTCGTGTAGGCCGCGTGTTTTCACGCTGCGGAACTTTCGTCGCCACGAATAATATCGCCATTGTCATAGTCGGGCGCGAGCAATAAGATAATTTTATTATGAAAGAAGAGTTCGAAAAACTGGTGGCAGCGGGGAAACTGGACAAGCAGCAGGTAGAGCCGCTTGTGCAGTTGACCACCAGCGGCTATTGCATGCATAAGAGCTGGGGTTTTGGGAAAATCACCACGGTGGACA
>JAQGPB010000141.1 GCA_028293265.1 Pedosphaera sp.
CCAATATCTGCGAAACTGAATTGCCGGGAAGACCGTCGCTGGCTGTGAAATTTGAAATTTTATCGCCTCGCTTGCAACTCAACCCAGCCGCAGTCCCAACCCACAGGACACCGTGAGCATCCAGGTAAAGTGCCCGGACAATCCTGCTCGGGAGTCCCCGGTTTGTTCCAAAAAACGTTGCGACGTTATGGTCCATGCGAACCAAGCCGGCTCCCTCGGTGCCAATCCAGACAGAGCCATTGGGAGCCGGCAGAATGACATTTATTGAATTGGAAATTGAAATCGAATTTTGTTCCATCCATCTTCCTTCGCGCAGTTGCCAAAGTCTTCCAGCGCGTGTGCCGGCCCACAAGGAGCCGTCCTGGTCCTCGGCGAGCGAAACGACGTCCTCGCCCGGCAGTTCAAACCAACGAACCTCATCGCCAGCGGCAACCGGATCCTTGTAACGCAACAAGCCGCCAGTGCTGGCGACCCAGCAGGCGCCGTCACGCGCAAGGAGCAGCGCGTTGGCCTGCGAATTATGCGCTGAAAGTTCGGCGGCTCTCAACCGGCCGAAGTTGCGTCCGTCCCAGCGATAGATGCCATCGCCTGTTCGCGCTGCCCAGACAATGCCCGGTGAAACCTGCGCCAGCCCCTGCACGGGGCCGAAACCAAGGCCCTCGCCCTGTCCCAGCGCGAAAAGACATTTGTGCTGCAACCGGTTCAATCCTTCGTCCGTCCCTGCCCACAATGCGCCGTCGCGGGCTACGAACAAGGATTGAACCGTATTCCCCGCGAGCCTGCTGCCGGGAGGGACGGCGGAAAATTTCCCGTTTAAAAATAGAAACAAACCGCCGGCACCGCCGGCCCAAATCGTGCCATCAGGCTCTTCTGCGATTGCGTTTACCCGTGAACCGGTGATTCGTTTCGGGATCCGATAATGGTGCCAGCCATCCTTGTCGCGGCACAGCACAGCGTCCTCGCCAGCGGCGAGCCAGATTCTGTCCCTGGCATCCACGAGCAACGCATGGATGTCCGTCATCCAATCCCTGGCTGAATCGTCGGTGACGGGCAGGAAGCGTCCGTGGTTGAACTGAAAAACTTCCCTGCCTTGGACCACCAGCCACATCAAGTTTTGCCGGTCCCTGAAGATGGCGGTAATGGCGCGGCCCCGCACCCTTTTCGCATCTGCCTGCGGTACCAGCCGTCCGTTGTTCCAAACTGCCAGCCCATCGGTTGTGCCGATCCAAATGTTGCCCTGCCCGTCCTCGTTCAAGGCCGTGATGTGGGTGTTGGGCAAACCATCATTCAAGCTCAACGTGGTGGCATGTTCGTTTTGCCAGCGCTGCAGGCCGCCCGGAACGGCCACCCACAGCGCACCCTGACTGTCGCCGAAAATGGTTCGCGTGGAAAAATTTGTTTCAGCGTTATGCGCATTTAACGGAACGAATCTCAAACCATCAAAGCGCGCAATGGCGCCATCGGCGGCTATCCAGAGATAACCGTCACGCGTTTGCTGGATCGCGTCCACCGTTACGCGGGGCAAGCCCTGGTTCTTCAGCCAGGATTGAAATTGCAGCGAGTCCTGGTTTTGGGCCAGATTCGCTTCGCCGCTGCCCGGTTGGGTGCTGCTCGAATCGACAAAATCGTTGAAGGCGGTGGCGATCGCCAGATCGCTGAATTTCCAGCCGCCGCCGTTGCCGCCGTGGCGGAGGCGAAGTTCGTCGAAAGAAGCATTCACATTGAAGCGAGTGGTCAAGGCTTCCGGTTGATTCATTTCGTTCGCGCCGGGGCCGAGGTCCGGATTGAGCCAGACGGTCACCAGGTCTTCGCCGTTGGGAACATATTGGACTTTAAACACCATGGTGACAGCCTCACCACGGTGAGGACATTGGTAGTTGGCAAGGTGCGCAAGGGCATTGGAGTCGGGATGAGCGGAGTGCAGGTCGAGGTAACCCGCGGGCGGCACACCGCTGCTTTGTGCGCCCGGGAAAAACACACTGTACGCCCAGGCGTCAAGTGCGTTCCCCACGCCGAGACGCTCGACATCATCTTCGAAGAGTTCCAGCGCCGCAAAATAAGGCTCGGTAGTTTCGTCAGAAACGGGCTCGACGTGGAACTTGAAATACAGCGTGTCGTTCGCAGCTTCATCCCGTTTTACGGCGCCGCCAAGCAGGTCGGCGCCAGGGCCGTTGGTGTTGACGTTTATGGGGTCGAAGTTGCTCCACAAAACAACGCCATGGGCCTGGAAAGCGAACATCAATGCCGGCATCAGTACGGCGGTTATGTCGAAGAATTTTGCGACGCTTTTCAATGGCTTCAACTTGAAAATGGCAAAAAACTTACATGGTTACGATAAAAAAGTGATTTGACTGCGGTCACTGCATGAGCAAGCCTGTCGCCACTTCATGCGACTTTCAGAAAATCAATGCCGCGCTAAATTTTAGCCAAATAGCCCGCAACAATTGATTATGAACTGCCGCATGTATCTACGTCTCTCGGAGATAAGTGACCTGAAAGTAAAACCCAAAAGACAGCCGGTCAGTCTTCTATGATCTTGCCAGAGCTGTCCAACATGAAAATAAAACACCTTCAAACCGCCGGCAACCGTCCCGGATTTCTGTTTCTGAAACGGGCATTCACGCTGATTGAACTTCTCGTGGTGATAGCGATTATCGCCATCCTCGCAGCCCTGCTGCTGCCCGCGCTAAGTCAGGCCAAGCAAAAGGCGGTGGCTGCGGCCTGCATGAGCGACAAAAGACAGCTTGCGCTTGCGTGGGCAATGTACTCGGGGGACAACAGCGATCTGCTTCCCTATAACAACGACTTTTTGTTCAGTGGTTCGATTACTTTTAACGGCCAACCGTCATGGGCGGGCGGCAAGATTGATTGGACCGCCGGCCTGTATAATACCAATGAGGCTTTAATCACCAGCGATACATATGCCATGCTTGGCCCTTATGTTTCAAAATCCGCCAAAATCTTTGCCTGTCCGGCAGCCAATTTCGTAAGCCCACCCCAGCGGGCCCTGGGTTGGAGTCATCGGGTTCGGAGCATCGCCATGGATGCCGCAGTGGGTGACGGAGCCAAATACAACTCGCCCAAGCCCTTTGGCTGGACACAATGGTATGTCGCGAAAAAATCAACTGATTTTCACCTTCCCGGCCCTTCCGGCTGCTGGATTTTCACCGACGAGCATCCCGACAGCATTGATGACACCATCCTTTACACCGCCTCGTATCCGGTCACCAGTTTCACCGAACTGCCCGGAAACCAGCATGGCGGGCGGTGCGGCTTGACCTTCGCCGATGGACATGCTGAAATCCATGCTTGGAAAGGGCCCGTCATGAGCGCCCATCGAAATGTGATTTATTCAACTGCGGCCGGTTCGACGCAGCAAGTTCCTTGTTCGGTAACGGATGTGGACATGCTTTGGCTGGCAGATCATACGCCCCAGAATTAAACATGCTGGGGGTGATGCGGTCCGCAAGATTGGCCGGGGCAAACGATGCACTGAGCCGGCCAGCGATGAAGTCTCGGC
>JAQGPB010000157.1 GCA_028293265.1 Pedosphaera sp.
AGGGACCAGTCGGCGCGATTGATCAACTGGTTCAGCACAGCGTCCTGCAATTCGGGCGTCAGTTTGGGATAGGATTCAATCAAGACATCGCCAATTCCGGCGTCGGGCAGCGCGGCGAGCGTGTCAATGACGCGGCGTTGCAAAATGGGCGAAGCCGAGGAGCCGAGGATGCGTGTCACGGAAGCCAGGATGTCCGGATTCTTTTGGCGGACGGCGAGGAGACTGCGAACCAGTTGGGCGCGGTCGCCGTCGGTTTGCGTGGTGTCGTTGAGTTGCGCGGTGAGTTTTTGGACGAGCGTATTGATTTCCGTCGCAAGCGCGCCGCTGGTGTCCCAATGTGCCGCGAGCGGGAGAGACAAGGTCGCGAGATCCTGGTTTGGCGAAATCAGAAAGCCGCGCAAGGCGTTGCCGAGTTCCGGGGACAAGGCGGGCACGGTTGCGGGTTTCAATTGCCGTGTCAAACTTTCCAGCAAGGCTTGTTTCAAGCCATCCGCCGAGGCGGGCTTGGATGCGGCCAAGATGACCAGTTTGGCAGCGACCGTTGCATCTTGTTTATCCGCGACGTCCGCAGCAAGACGCGAGACGAGGCTGATGAATCCTGTGGAGTTGGTGGAGTTCAAGGCCGCCTCGATGAACTGTTCGGGATTTCTGCCGGCAACGCCCAGAAAAGCAGATTCCTGCCAGGCATCGGACATATTTGGATACTCGGCAAGGAGCGTGCCCATTGTGGTGGAATCCAAGTCCATGGTTTGGAGCGCAATGAGAGCTTCGAGGCGGACACGGGGATTGGACTCTTTGACGTGGCTGATTACCGCCTGAGAAAATTTCGCTTCCGGGTGCGGGGCTGACGCCGCCCAAACGGCGGCAATTTGCAACGCGGCCTTGCTGAGCTGTGGATCGGCGGAATCAATCGCCAAGGCAAGCACCGGCTGTGACTTGGCCTGCACTTTTTCGCCGAGATTGCCCAGCGCCCATAAAGCATGGATGCGCGCGAGCGTGGAGGCCGTTTCAGATTTGGCCAATTTTTCAAGTTGCGGAACGACGTCTGTTTTGCCGCGTTCCATCAGCAGCCGCAACGCCGTCATGCGCGCCCATTCGTTGGGATGTTCAAGGGCTTTCACGAGTTGAGCGGGTTTCTTTACGTCGAGCACCGGGAGGTCGAGTTTTTTCGCTTCGTTGTGCTGCACGCGCCAGATGCGGCCGAAATAATGGTCGCGGTCGGGGCGGATGGCGGCGTTGCTCTGCGGGTCGTGGCGAGTCCCACGGGTATCGTTGTGAACGACCGCTTGATTGTAAAAATCCAAAACGTAAAGCGCGCCATCCGGCCCGACGCGGATATGGATCGGGCGAAACCAGAGGTCGGTGCTCCCGATGAATTCCTGTTCGAGCCGCTGCGGGTCTTTGCTGGCGACGTAAGTCACGCCCTTCGGCGTCAGGAAATCCTGGTGGACGAGATTGATGGTCGGTTCGGCGACGTAATAGGTGTAATCCAATTTCTCCGGCCATGCGCCGCCGTCGTAAATGCACGCGCCCGCCGCCGCCGTGAAATTGCCGACCCAATCAATCTGCACATAAGCCTGCTTATTCCACGCCATGAGCGGGTAGCTGCGATTGTGGTCCTCGATGTTCATGAAGCTCGTGGCGTTGCCGGCGCGGCCGCGCGCGAGGGCGGACTCGGGCATGACCACGTGGTCAACGTGGTTGCCATTCGCCTGCGAGAAAAAGATTTCGCCATCCGGCGCGATGTCCACGCCCCAGGTGTTGCTGTTCTTGGAACTGACCTGTTCGATGGCGCTGCCGTCGGGCTTGAAGCGGATGACGCCATCGCTGATTTTGCCGAAATGTTTTTTTCCGTCGCCGGAATAAATATCGCCGCGGGTATAACCGATGGTGGCGTAAATCCAGCCATCCATGCCCCAGCGCAGGTTGTTTACGACGGCGTGGGTGTCGTTGGTGCCGAAACCGCGGAATAGAATTTCCTTTGAGTCCGCCTTGCCGGTACCTTTCGTGTCACGCAGGCGGATGATATATGGAGCTTGTGAGACAATGACACCATCGCGATAGAAGACCATGCTGGTGACCAGATCCAAGCCTTCATACCAGACCGTTTTCTTGTCCATGCGGCCATCGCCATGCGTGTCTTCGAGAATCGAGATGCGATCATAGGGCTCGCGGGAACGATCTTTGCGAAACGGGTATTCGGGAGTTTCCGCGATCCAGAGCCGGCCTTTCGGGTCCCAATCCATCGAGATCGGTTTTTCGATCAATGGCTCCGAGGCGACCAGGCGGAGATTGAAATCCGGGGCCAAGGTGATTTTCTTCGCGGCTTCTTCCGGCGCGGTCGGGCCGCCTTCGGGGTAGCGCAGGCTGGCGAGTTCGGTTTTGCTGGCGAGCGAATCGGCGTCGCGTTTGCCCGCCCAGGCGATGCCGCGCAACAGGACGGCCCGATAATGCGGCAGGTCAAAACTTTTATAGTTGTGGCCGGGGATGGAAACAAACGCGCGATAGTTATCCTTTTCGTAGGTCCACATCTGCGGCGCGATGTCATAGACGGACGGCATGGCGCGGCCGTCGTGCTTGTTGCGGTCGTCGGGCTGGTAAGTGCCGGCGAGGATGTGCGCCTCGGGCAGCAGTCGCAGATCCCAATACATCTCGTCGTCGAAATCAAAATTCGACGCTTCGCGGGTGATGGGGTGCGAATGGTCGAGATAATAGAAGGAAATGTCGCCTTCAAAATATTTCGAGTAACCGTATTCCCACGCGCCGCCGATGATGGTCTTGAACCATTCGGGGTCCCTGCCGCCCACCGCGTCATGAATCACCACGATGCCGCCGCCGCGTTTGAGGAATTTGTCGAGATTGGCGCGGTCGGGAGGCGCGACGTTACCCGCATCGGCGCAATACATGATGAGCACATCGGTGTTCTCAAGTTGTTCAGCGGTGGGAAATGACTTCGCGCCGTCGGCCTTCGCACCGCGTTCGTTCAAGAGCGCGGTCCATTCCTTGAGGAAGCGCGGCGAATCGTGCTGGCCGGGTCCGTGAGTCTTTTCGCCCGCGCGGATGAAGATGCGCAGAGGCTTTTCCGTTTGCGCCGAGACGACGAAGCACGCCGCCAGAAACAACACGGCCGAGACAATTATATTCTTCATGTTCTGAAAATGGTGCTGTGAGAACCCAGCTTAGCGGAATTCAGTCACCGCCAAAAGAAATTTCTCACTGCCCGAGCAGACAGGTGGAACGGCGGGTGAACCAGAGGTAGTCGGGGTTGTTCATGCCGGCCTCGACGTTGTGGAGCGAGATATTCCTGACCACGGCGACATTGACCTGGCCGGTGAGCCATTTGCGAAGTTCGACGTGGCTGTCGCCAAAGGAAAAACCGCACGCGCCCCCATGCGAGGAGCCGGGCAGGTCGGGGAAGTCGCCCGAGGTCATGCTGACCTTGAGGAAGCCGTCGTCAATGCTGCCGGGATGTTCGTCGTTGAAAATCCAGGCCATGGCGGGGCTGAGACAGCTAAGATCGTTCATCTGGTTGAACACACGGTAGCCGGGATTGTTGTTGACGACGTAGCCCGGGCCCATCTGCGCGAGCAGATACTGGCCGACCTGGCAGTTCATGGAATAGCTGCGGAGACGCTGGCCGTTCGCCGAAAGGACGTTGTCGCCGGGACATTTATACACCCGGATCTGGTTGGCAAGGTAGGGAGACAACAGCGAGCGCGTGAGATATGCGGTGTTCGTGTTCGCATCGAGCGCGTCCCAGCCTTCCTCGGCGTTGCCGCACCAGGCGATGGTTTCGGCATAGTTGGTCGTGGTCGGGCCGCGGTTCTTGGCGGACGGGGCGTTGGGAAGCAGGATGTCGTTGAAATCGTTCGCATACATCTGCCAGCCGATCTGCAATTGCTTGAGGTTGCTCAGGCAGGCGACAGCTTGGGCCCTGAATTTCGCCTGCTGCAAAGCTGGCAACAGCAACCCCGCAAGCATGGCGATGATGGCAATGACGACGAGCAACTCAATCAGGGTAAAGCCCGTTTGGGTTCCAGCGGTGGAATGGGAAAACATCGAACGCCGAATTCTCCGGGATTGAATGTTCATTGCCCGTGCGGAAGCACTTCGATGTTCG
>JAQGPB010000219.1 GCA_028293265.1 Pedosphaera sp.
GGCGTCCAACCAAACTTGACCTCTTACCATCCCCATGTCAGCGTCTCGCCATGAGCGTGCGAACAAATGTGTCGGTCGTGTGCCTCCTCTGGTTTATTTCTTCGCTGGCTCTGCCGGTGCGCGCGGACTGGCCGGAACTCCGCGGGCCGTGGTCTGACGGCCATGTCTCGACCCCGGGCGATACCAAACCCATCGGCCTGCCGCTGCACTGGAGCGAAACCGAAAACGTCAAGTGGAGCACGGCGATTCCGTATCGCGGCTGGTCCACGCCCGCAATAATGGACGGCCAGATCTGGTTGACGACGGCGACGGAAGACGGCCACGATTTCTTTGCCATTTGCGTGGATGCCGAAACGGGCAAGATTCGTTACAACGAAAAACTTTTTCACGCCGACAACCCGGAGCCGCTGGGCAACGACATGAATTGTTATGCCACGCCCTCGCCGGTGATTGAGAAGGGCCGCGTGTATGTTCACTTCGGCAGTTATGGAACGGCCTGCCTGGACACCGCGACGGACAAAGTCATTTGGAAACGCGAAGATTTGCGCTGCCGTCATTATCGCGGCCCTTCGTCGTCGCCCATCATTTTTGAGAACCTGCTGATTTTGA
This sequence comes from Pedosphaera sp., assembly GCA_028293265.1. The sequence continues at coordinate 610 of JAQGPB010000219.1, forward strand.
CGTTTGACGGGATTGATCTGCAATACGTCATTGCCCTCGACAAAAAGACCGGCCAGACCGTCTGGAAGACCGACCGCTCCGTGGTTTGGAACGACGAGAACGCCCGGCAGACCATCGCCGGCGATCAACGCAAGGCCCACAGCACGCCGCTCATCATCACCGTCGGCGGGAAGAAGCAGATGCTCAGCGCAGGGGCCAAGGCGGCATACTCTTATGATCCCTATACGGGCAAGGAACTTTGGAAAGTCCATTACCCCGATTTCTCCGCCGCTCCACGACCGGTTTACGCCGATGGCCTCGCCTACTTTGTCACCGGCATGACGAAAACCGAAATGCTCGCCGTGAAGCCCGACGGCCAAGACGACGTCACTGATACCAACGTGGTGTGGAGGCTCAAGGGCCATGTCGGCAAGTACGCCTCGCCGCTGCTGGTGGACGGACTTATCTACACCGTGTCCGACGAAAGCTTCATCACCTGCCTTGAAGCGGCCACGGGCCAGACCGTCTGGACCGAACGCATCGGCGGCAAGTTCTCCGCTTCGCCGATTTACGCGGATGGGCGGCTCTACGTCTTCGACCGCGACGGCACATCCAAGGTGCTCAAGCCCGGACGCACTTTCGAGGCTATGGCGACCAACAGCCTGCCCGACGGGCTCATGGCCTCGCCCGCCGTTTCCGGCAAGGCCCTCTATCTGCGGACCAAGACGCGGCTCTACCGGATTGAGTCCGATGGGCCGGAGAGCAAGTGAGAATAGGAACTGTACCGTCCGAGGGGTGGCCAAAGAGGCTGAATTAAGCTGAATTAGCGAGATTTAGCGGTACAGCGGTCTTTTTGGAAGGCGGACCGGGGATGGCCGGTCAGCCAGCAAATTTTGTCCCAATAGGCGGGCGAATGCGGCCGTAGGCGGACTTACGCGACCGATTGCCTTTAATTGGCTTCAAAACGGATGATGCATGGGATTTTTGCACCCACCCGCCGCCCGTTTTCAAAGAACGGCCTCCACTACGCTGGACATGATAGCATAGATTTTTTCTGATGCAATTTTTTTCGGCGATCACGTCCGCTCAAAGTTCGCCAATTATGTCACGTAATTTAATGCCAAGCGCTTTGGTGATTCTCAGGAGGGAGTCAATGGTGATCGCTCTTTCCGCACGTTCAACCTGACTGATGTAAACCGGGTGCAAATCAGCTTTTTCAGCCAGCTTTTCCTGGCTCAAACGAGCTCTCTTACGGTATGTGCGGATATTGTCACCGAGCAATTTGCGATGTTTCGGAATGTCAGGCACAGTACACTACCAAAACAGTGGGCGTGCGGCATACGCCATAAGCTACCAGCTTTAATTTTGCTCTTGCGCTTTTGGAGCATCTTGTTTAAGACATCGGTACTTCGCTTGTAACAGGGAGTGGGTCCAAAACGAAACGTTGACTTAACTCAGAGGCAATCGAAACCCCTGGTGAAAGTCGAAAATACATTGGAAGGAAAAAATGCAAACTAGCAATCGGAGAACAAGGAAGCTCATGTGGCAGGGGCTCGGTATTGCAATACTGATGGCAGGCTTGATGGGGCAACCGGCATTCGCCCAAATTGACCCGCCACCGGGAGGGCCCGGTGACGGCTGCACCAACTGCCCACCACCAGTTTTCAATACGAATCGGAACGCTATTAAATTCAAATACCAGGTCTTTTCCGCAATTGACACGAACGCCGTGGCTTCCGCTGACACGAACTTGTATAACGCGCTGCTTGCCTTTCAAACCGACACCAACGCATTGCCGGTGCTGCAAATTGCGCCGTATGGAACCAACGCCATCCTTGTCAAAGCGAGTCACTTCGATTATTCGGGCGAAACATTAAGAGACTTCGCGCTCTTGGTATGCGACCGAGCCGAGACTCCCACATGGAAAAGCATTGATTTGTCCGGCTCATCCGACAGTCAGGACGGCTGGTTGGTGCAGGGCATTGTGGCGAACTGGCAGGTAACGGACCCGATGTACATGCTCGTGACCAACACCGCGCATGACTGCAATTCGTTTTACCACGCCATTCCCTACGGCGGGGCGGTGGTTACACTGGCCGGGGCGCAACCGGATGACACAGTAAGCAACACCCTCACGCTCCAAGCGTCCATATTGGACCTGACCGGGGCCACCAATCAGCAAATTAAATTGGACGTGAACGGGGTGCCGGCACGTTACACCCTGAGCTCAAGCAACACACTGGCGGTTGATACCCGCTATAATCCAAATGGCTTCAATCAGGTGAACGCCACAGTGGTGTGTGACTATGCGCGGGTTTATGACACCAATAACCTGCCCGACAACGCGAAGTTAAGTTTTTCCGCGACAGCCGCCCTGCCGCTGGATTTTGAAAACCGTGTCTATCTGGCATTCGCCAGTGACATGTGTGATTCCGAAATCGGCACGAACTACATTGTGTTTTCGGTGGACCAGCCGCAAAATTACACGGCCACCATCACCGACCCTTCAACCGGTCAAGTTGTGGCCAATTATGCGGGATTCGCGGCCGCGGGCAATGTGCCGATAGCTTGGAACCTGACCCAGGCAGACGGAGTGACGCCTTACTCCAACGACACTTACACAGTGAGTTTCACAGCGCAATTCGCAGCCAGCGCCATTAACCCAACCAACAAAATCGGACGGGTGGGCATCCGGCCTCCCGGTGGTTGCCTGCTTTCGTATCAGTGGGAAGACCCGTCCGACCCGTCCGGGGTGGGGAGCTACTTGAACAACATCGCAGATTCAGCGATTTATCAGGACATGGTGTTCTTTTTCCAATATATATATTCCCAAATTTCGTTCACCCAGTATGGAGCCGGCGACATTGGACCCAACCGGAACCAGTGTCAATGCTTCCCCTATAACCGTTCTTTTCTCACTTGGGCAATGCTGGTCGGCAACCTGACGAACATGACCTATTCCGAACTGACAATTGCCCAGTCGCACGGTTCGACCATTGATGTGGGTGGCGGGCCGTATCTGACCAACACCTTTGAGCCGCAAGATTTGGCAGGATGGGTGAACGGTACCGGGCAGGTGTCAACGCATCCTGACTGGCGGTTGCGTCGGGCCGCGCTTTGGAGTTGTTACAGCGGCAGTCTTGCAGCCAGGAACAAAACAGGCTTTTATCTGGACTTTCCCAATGCGTGCGGCATTTTCGACAAGGCTATACAGGACAATGGCTACATGTATAAAAACTGCGGTCTGTTTTTTCTGGGGCTGTTGCCACAAGGCCACTATGGATCGGCGATGGGTGTGGACGAGGTCACTTGTCAGGTGGCCGAGGAATTGGACATGCGCTGGGTAACTGGACCAAACGCTTATTCGGGCGGGTGCGAACCGACCTACTCGTACCGATGGGCGGTTCAAAAAACGATCAACCGCTATCCCGAAATGTTGTCGGCGCTTCCGTCCATTGCGGGTTATGCCCAGTGTGTTTACACCAGCAATCTGGACGATGAATTGAAGTACTTGGACACTTTTGATGTAAACCAACCGTGATGCCACTATGAAAAGAAATTGGAGCGTAGGCGTGCTGACAGTCGCGGTGGTGGTCGGCACCGCCCTATTTGCTTACACACACCGGCACCGTCCGCTGGCAATCCAGCCTGCGCGAGCGGACATATTGCCAGTGGTCATTGCCAAAGGCATGCCCGCCACACCGCAACATCCTTACCACCTGGCCATGAATGGACAAGTTTTCGCGGAAGACCTGACTGCGGAACAACGCGCCGAGTTGGACCGGCGTTTTCGGGAAAAATTCCTGCCAGCCTTAAACAAGTGGGCCAGTGCCTACAAGGGGCGCATTCCCTTCGAGTTGAACGACGTGAAGCCGGATGAGTTCCACAACCGGGATTACAACATGTACACTTACATGGTTGGCAGCACCACCTTGGAGTTCAAGGACGCGGGCGAATCCGCCAATGTGGCCTATATGATGACTCTTGGCGGGGCGAGAGACATGAATTCCATTCCGACTGATGGACGACCGCCAGACTTGTCCGTGCCAGTGAGTCGCGAGGAAGTCCTAAGCATGGTGAAGGCGGACAGGGGTGTCAGCTACAAACCTGATCAAGTGCAAATCAAGCCGACTGGTGCTGCGTGCTCGTTGCGAGGCGGGGCATTTGTGGCAGTCAACCAACAAATAGTAAACGGCGGCGAACTGATGACGGGAAAAAGTTTTTCGCTGGTGTTCGGGTCGGATGGCAAGCTCGTCAACTATGAGGGGCCGATATTCCCGTGAGATTCCACTATGTTTGAGTGGTGCTGATATGAAGGTCATGCCGTTAAGAATGGCGCGGGTCGCATTGATCACATTGCTCGTGCTTGGTTCCTTCATCGTGATGTGGTTTCATCGGTGGCGGGAAGATTATGACAACCCGCCTTCTCCGACATTCATCATACCCAATCAGCATTATTAGCCGCGAAATGACGGCATTCATCCAATGAAATTGCACCCGTCATTTCGTGCCGCCCTCAAATGAAACACGGCCGTCGGGGTAAACTATCAGATTCTCCAAAGTTCTGACCTGAGCACTGGGTCATTGCAACCCGCCACGGATGTAATCAATGCGACCAAGACCAATGCGTCCTTCGTGCTGCCGGTTTCGAAGTCGGCCAATGCGTTCTTCAAGATCGTTGGAAGCAGGCCATGAGAACGTTGCTCATATTGTTGCTATCCGGCTTGACGCTCGGTTTTCGGACGCATAAAGGCGTCGGTTCCCAATAATTACAGGTGATGCGTCGAGCTCGGGTTTACGAATGCACGTAGTAAATCACCTTGGATTTCTTGGTGAGGTTGACGCTGGCCTGTGGAATCAGGGGCTTGATGGAGCGGATCTTATTGGGGTTTTTCCAATAAGACTTCCCTTTCCCACTTCTGCGTCGTGGCAGAAATGGTTTCCGGTTGCGGCTGGAGCGTCTCGGAGTCATGATTGTAGGAGCGCTGATTGTGCATGTGAAAACCAGCCAGCAATCACCTCTTTTTCGCAATTTTGAAATTGTGGCCGTTCCGTTGCTCGCGGTGGTTTTGTTCGCGGGATTGGGGATTGCTGCCATCTTGCCGCCCTCACCGCAGGCGGAGGAGGGGAATGCCGCCGTTTTCTCGGTGGACCGGGCGATGGCGCACGTCCAGCATATTGCGCGGGAACCGCATCCAGTGGGCTCCAAGGCTCATGATCCAGCGCTCGAATATCTGGTGGAACAATTGCGGGCTTTGCCGCTTGATGTGGAGATCCAGAGCGCGTCCAGAGGCTCGCTTCAGTTGACCAATGTCCTGGCGCGGCCCCGGAATGCGTCCGGGAGCAACGTCGTCTTGCTGGTGGCGCATTATGACTCGGTTCCCACCGGGCCGGGGGCGGCGGATGACGCTGCCGGTGTCGCCACGCTGCTCGAAACGGCCCGACTGCTTGCCGCCGAACCGTCCGCCAAAAACGAAGTCGCGTTTTTGTTCACCGATGGTGAAGAGCTGGGCATGCTTGGCGCGAGCGCATTTATAAAGAGCAACGGCGAATTCCTGAAACACGTCCGGGTGGTGCTGAATTTCGAAGCGCGCGGGAATCATGGGCCGGTGGTGATGTTCGAGACGGGGCCGCACAATCTCGAATTGATGCGCCGGTTGCGGGGCTGTCCGTACCCGGTCGCGACTTCGTTCGCCCAGGATGTGTATCACAGAATGCCCAATAACACCGATCTGACTCGTTTTATGGCGGCTGGTTTGACGGGTTATAACTTTGCCGTCATCATGGGACTCGAAGCGTATCACGGTGCCGGCGACACGTGGGAGAATCTTGACCGGCGCAGCGTGGCCCACTACGGCAGTTATGCCACAACGCTGTCCCGGCGTCTGGCGCAGGCGGATCTTGACTCCCTGGTCTCCAATCAAGATGGCATATTTTTTCCCTTGTTTCGCGGGGTGTTGGTGGTTTATCCGGAGTCATGGGCCGTGCCTTTGGCGGCTGGCGCGTGCATATTCTATGGGATCGTGATAATCATTGGCCTTGCCCGTCGGCGGTTTAAAATCACCGGCATTTTGCTCGGAACAGTGTTTGCCATTTGCATTCCGGCAATCATGGCATTGATCGTGGTCTGCGGCATGAAGCTGTTGAAGGCTTTATTCAATTACCAGCAGCATGGCTTGTTCCTGGTTTCCCCCCATTCCGGCGCGATTGCGATATTTGCGCTGGCAATCGCAGCGGTGCTCGTGCTGGCGGTCAAATTCAGGCTGAGCCGAAAATTTGGATCGGCTGAGATGCTGGCCGGAGCGTTGCTGGTATGGCTCGTGCTGGCCGTGATCACCGCGTTGCGAATGCACGGGTTCAGCTATCTTTTTCTGTGGCCGGCGCTGTTTGGCACGGCGGCGCTTTGGATTATTTCCGGTTGCGCTCCTTCGTGCATCTTCTCTGCCAATGCCGCGATGATCTGCAGCCTGGCCCCGGGCTGTGTGTTGTTTTCCCCGGTCATTCTTCTCGTTTATCATGCGTTGACGATTGGCTTGCTGCCGGTCCTGGTCGGCTTGGCCAGTCACCTGATTTTTCTTGTTTATATAAATGATGCCAGTGTTCACGAGGGCGCAATAAGGCGGTCTTGAATGGGCGCTCAACATTGTTGTAAAGCGATTTTTGATGGAAATCAGCCAGACCAAGCCGAAGTTGCGCGTTTTCCATTTTGGTGTTTTGTTCGGTGGGGCAGGGGAGTAATACTGCTCTTAATCAAGATTTAACCTTATGTCATACACTTTTCTTCCCTTTCCAAACGATGCCGCGCTGGCCAAAGCCGTCGCCGCGCAATGGCTGCAGCAACTTGCCGGCCGCAAGGCGAAACCCGACCGTCACCAATACAACGTCGCGCTCTCCGGCGGGCGCATCGCGCGAAACTTTTTCGAGGAAATTGTCCGTCAAACCGGGCACGTCCCCAGCGGCCTTTTTCAAGAAGTGCATTTTTTCTGGGCGGATGAACGTTGTGTGCCGCCCAGCGATCCGGAAAGCAATTACGCCGTGGCGCGCGAGCTTTTATTCGAGCCATTGCAAATTCCAGCCGCCCAAATTCATCGTTTGCGCGGCGAAGGGCCGGAGTCACTTGCGCTCCGCGAAGCCGTGAGCGATGTTTGTGGTGCAGCACCCGTTGCGAAGGGGCAGCCGGTGCTGGACATGGTTTTTCTGGGCATGGGGGAGGATGGCCATGTGGCGTCGCTCTTCCCCGGCGAACCAGAAGCGATGGTCAGGGATGAAGCAGTGTATCGGGCAGTGACGGCGGTGAAGCCGCCCCCCCGAAGGATTACGCTGGGTTATGCTGCGATTACGGTGGCGTTGGAAGTGTGGGTGATGGTTTCCGGCGCGGGCAAGGAAAAGGCGTTGCGGGAATCCTTGTCGCCCGAGGGCAAGACGCCTCTAGCGCGGGTGGTGCAGCAGCGGGCTGAAACAAAGATTTTCAGCAGCGTGAAACCGGGTTGAAGGGCTGATCTTTGACAGAAAATTTGCCGGGCGACGGAGGAAATGAAAATATTTAAAATATTTCTGAACAAAAAGCCGTCTCCGGTTATCTTATATACAGATGTCGCTGTTCGTTTAGGGTTGGCAGAGAGGTTATGCTAGTAGTGAGGTTCGAACAGCGTCAAAATAGTTGACCTCATTACCCTTCTGAGCGCCCGGGTGAGGGCGTTTTAACCTCATCATCACTGAGCCAGAGAAATCTGGCTCTTTTAATGTACAGAATTCGGCGTTGCGCGCAGACGAAGGAAAATCTAAACTGATGCCCGATGAAGAACCTGCTCGATTTCGAAAAGCCAATCTTCGAGTTGCAAAAAAAACTGGAAGAGCTGAAAAAGCATTCCGGGACCAACGCGTTGGACGTCAACTTCGAGGAAGAGATC
>JAQGPB010000182.1 GCA_028293265.1 Pedosphaera sp.
TGCATTTATTTCCAAAAACTGCTATCACCCTGTCCAACTTTATCTATGTTGCTGCGCTACCTGAAAAATCTATCCAACGGGCGGCTGATTTTGTGGTGTTACTTCATCTGGTACTCGGTCGTGCTCGTGCGCTATTTCGACGCAAGCGCGCGACTTTGGCTGACCTCGCTGGGATTAAGCTTGATCATCGGACTGGCGTTGTTCATCAGCACGGCGAAGTCGGGGACGAACCAAGTAAAACTGGACCGATGGCAGGTGTTCCGGCTGTTCCTGATGCCGTTCTGTGTTTCGAGTTTTTCGGCGCTCGTAAAAGGGAAGGGCTTTGTGCTGATCTTTTCACCACGGCCGGTGGAAATAGCAATTGCCGCAGGACTCTGCGCATCGCTCTGCGCGACGACGTTGCTATTGAAGCGCCAGGCCCAGGTTCAGGTAGCGGGAACTTTTTGAGGTTCCACTTGGGAAGTAGCTTCTGCTTCGCTGCCGCCGATGCGCAAACTCATACCCATCGCGGAGAAAATCCGGTCGCGCGCCGCCAGGTAACCGCGTGAATCGAGATCGCGCGGGCGTGGAAGATCAATCGGCACAATCGTCTGGATGGTGGCGGGGCGCTTGCTCATGACCAGCACCCGGTCGGCCAGTTGCACTGCTTCCTCGATGTCATGCGTCACGAACAGGATGGTTTTCTTTTCCCGCTGCCAGATGCGGACGAGGTCGGTTCGCATCTTGAGGCGGGTGATGAAATCGAGCGCGCCGAATGGTTCGTCCATGTAAATGATGTCGGGATTGGCCGCCAAGGCGCGGGCGATTTCGACGCGCTGGCGCATGCCGCCAGAAAGTTCGCGCGGATAGGCCCGCTCGAATCCGTGCAAGCCCACCATGTCAATGTAATGCTCGACAATCTGCGCGCGTTCCGCCGCCGGTTTCTTCAACAGACCGAAGCCGATGTTTTCCTGGACGGTGAGCCAGGGAAACACGCCGTTCTCCTGGAAAACAAAAATGCGGCGCGGATCAGGACCGGTGACGGGCTGGCCTTCCACCAGCAGGTCGCCGCGCGTGCAATTGAGAAAGCCGCCGATGATGTTCAGCAAGGTGGATTTGCCGCAACCCGACGGCCCGACGATGCAGACAAATTCGCCCGCCTTGACCTCAAGACTTACGCGTTCCAGCACATGGATTTCTTCGCCGGCTTTTTTGCCGGGGAAGCTCATCCAGAGATCGCGGACGAAAACGGCCGGTTGGGTGGAGTCAGCGCGCATTGGCATAGCCCCAGCGGACTTCGTCAAATTTTTCCAATTGGCGGACGAGCAGGTCAAGCACCAGCCCGATGAGGCCGATCATCACCATGCCGGCTACCACGAGGTCGTACCGTTTGCCGGCGTTGCGGGCGTCAATGATCAGATAACCCAGGCCGGAATTGACGGCGATCATCTCAGCGGCCACCACCACCAGCCACGCCACGCCGAGGGCAATGCGGATGCCCGTGATGATTTGCGGCAGCGTCGCGGGCAGGATGACGCGGCGAAAAAGCTGCGCCTGCGTCAGCCCGAAGTTCCGCGCGGCGCGCAGATAAACCGGCTGCATGTGCTGCACGGCGGCAATGGCCGAGACGGTGATGGGAAACACGCTCGCCAGAAAGATGAGAAAGATGGGCGCTTTGTCGGTCACCTTGAACCAGAGAATTGCGACGGGAATCCAGGCGATGGGTGAAATGGGCCGCAGCATTTGAATCATCGGATTGAACGCCTGAAACGCCCAGCCGTACCAGCCAAGGAACAGCCCAAATGGCACTCCCACCACCACCGCCAGCGCAAATCCCCACGTTACGCGGAAGAGCGAGGCGACGACATACTTCAAGAGCAGCCCGCGTTCAATAAGCTGCAAAATGCCCCGCAATACTTCAACCGGCTTGGGAAAAATATCGCTGCCCGAGAGGCGCACGCTCACATCCCAGAACAGGAGGAAGGCAACCGCAACTCCCACTGGCAAGGCAAGCTGCGACATTTTGTTGGACGCTCCGCGCCGGGCGGTTGGGGGTTCTGCAGCTCGTGAAGAAACGGTGGGTTTCATGTCACTGTTTGATTTTGGGCTGAGTCGAGACAGATTGCGCCGGTTGGACAGCGGCGGAAGTCAGGTTCGTTCCGGCTTCCCATTTATAAGCCTGGAGGTCGGCATCGTTCTTCACAAAAGAATCATCCACATAATCTTCAAAATGAACGGTGCCCTGCATGATGCCGGCTTCCACGGCGAGCGCTTGGATTTCCTCGAAGTCCTTGCGGAGCGGGGTGAGGTTGGTGTATTTCACCCGGTCGGGCGGTTTGCTGAGCACAAAAGCAAGCAGGCGCGGGTCCTGGTTGTAATAATTGCGGGCGACAAACTGCGAGGCCTGCATCCGGTGGTCCATGGTTTGATCAAGCCACTTGCCGCTGCGGGCGATGCCGTCCACCAGCCGCTGCACTTCTTCGCGATGGTTTTTGATGGTGCTTTCATTCACCGCCAGCACGCAGGAAATGAAATTGGGCCAGACATCCTTGGTCAAATAAAGCACGCGGCCGTAACCATCCAGTTGGGTCTGGCCCATGAACGGTTCGCCCGACGTGATGGCGTCCACAGCCCCGGAGCGCAATGCCACCGGCATGTCCGGCGGCGGCATTTCCACGAGATTAACGTCCTTGATGCTCATGCCATGTTCGCGGAGCGCCTTGAAGATGAGCAGCCGCTGATTGGAATAACGGTTCGGCACGGCGATGGTCTTGCCCTTCAAATCTTCGATGCGAAAAATGCGGGAATTCGTGTGGACCATCATGGCGGTGCCGTCGCGGTGGCCCAGGTAAACGATCTTGATCGGCACACCTTGTTCACGCAACGCCATGGCCAGCGGCGCCAAAATGAACGTGGCGGGCATGTAATCCGACAGGAAAGCCTCCTTCAACTCCGGCCAGCCGTTGAAGCGCACGGGCTCGAAGGAACTCTCGCCGGTCATGTTTTGATTGATGAAATCAGTCACCGGGCAGGTGAGATGGCAGGTCACCGGCAGAAAACCGACGCGAAATTTCTCGGTCGCCGCAGCGGTTTGTTTGCGGCCGAAGAGCCGCAAGTGAAGGTTCAGCGTCAGATGCAGGCACGTGATGAGCGCGATCCAGAGGACGGCGGCAAACAAAACTGTGCGCTTGAAAGACATTTGGGAAAGCAAGGTAGAACAAGCGCAGACCGTTGTCACTTGGAGAATGAGGGTTGAGCGCCGGGCTTTTCAATGCCGGTTGTTCACGTAGTAAAGCGCGATGCCCACCAGAATTGAAACCACGCTTCCAGCGGCAACGGCCCAGGCGAGAAAGATCCTGCGTTTGCGGCGCAAAGACCTTCCACCCATTCCGGCCAGCAGGTAGAAGCGTTCCTTCTCCTTATTTCGTTTCGGCCACATTTTTCTTACAACAAGTGCTTATAATACTTGAATTCTGGCGGCTTCGTCGCAAGAATCAAGGCCGGAAATCAGAGCATGCCATCCCCCCGGATCAACTCA
>JAQGPB010000193.1 GCA_028293265.1 Pedosphaera sp.
CTCAGTTCAAAGGCATTTTTATCCGCCATCTTGCCTATCTGTACGATGTGACCCGCAATCCGGCTTACTACAACATGCTCTTCAAGAGCGCCCATGCCGCCTGGCTCAATGATCGCAATGCCTTCAATCAACTCGGCTTGAAATGGGACGGTGCGTTTGACTCGCCCGACGCCGCGCGCCAAAGCTCCGCCCTCATGCCCGTCAGCGCCTTGGCCGAACCATTCACCTCAAACCTCACCTTCGCCAAAGGCTCCGGCGAACCAGCATTCACCCATCTGGTTGGAGCCGCCTCCAGTCCCCTGAGCTGGACCTGTAATTCCAACAACACCACGCGCGCCGATTACCTCCAGCGCGGCCCCTACGTCACCTATCTGCCCGCCGGGCTCCACGCCGCGCATTTTGAAATCGCGGTCAACGCCACCAGCGGTTCCCCCGCGAACCTCGCCCTCCTCGACGTCCGCGAAAACAACGGCGGCACCATTTTGGCCAGCATGAACGTCCCTTGGAACGCGTTCACCGAAGCGAACCGGCCCCATGATTTCATGCTGCTCTTCACCAATGCCGTCGCTGGCGATCCGTTGGAGTTCCGCGTTTATTGGAATCACATTTCCGGCGCGCCCGCCGTGACTGTCTCCGATGTGACCATTGACGGGCTGGTAAATTGGACGGCCGCCAACCTGACCCACGACATCGGCCGGTTCGACGGCCTCTTCGGTTGGGAAGCCGATCCCGTCCGCGACTTCGGTTCCGCCTATCTCGCGCGCGGCCCCGGCATCAGCGAGATTCCCACCGGCGATTACTCCGTCCAGTTCGAGTTGAAGGTGGATAATTTCAATCTGGACAATCAAACCGTCGCCACCATATCCGTCATGGACCTGGACAGCGCCACGACGCTCGCCTCACAGACCATTTCGCGCAAGCAATTCTCCAGCACCCTTTACCAGGCCTTCACGCTCAGCTTCAGCGCCATCAAAGGCCGCCACTACGACTTTCGCACCTTCTGGAATTACAGCGCCAACGCTCCGCGCCTGACGCAGCGCAGCGTCAACTTGCGACCCGGCCCGGTTGGATTCTTCACCGCCGCGCAATTCACGAACGGAACCGTCGCGCTGAATTTCACCGGCGTCCCGGGCCAGACCTACACCGTCCAAAGCACGGGAGACATTGCCCACCCGCAATGGACCAACGCTGGCAGCGTCACCATCCCGTCCACCATCGGCACCGCCCAATTCACCGACCTGCTTTCTTCAAGCAATCGTTTTTACCGCCTGAGCTATCCGTGAAAATGGGCACGCCCAAGTTCAAAAGGCTTGAAAAATGTCCTTTAAGGGGGGAGATTCCCACCATGACAACTACGGCTGACGATAAAAAACGGGTGGTGCTGAGGGTCGCAAAGCCTGGAGACCGTTTTGATGTCCAGGTTTCAAACGATGGCAGCATTATTTTGCGACGACTCGAGCCGGTCAAGGCACAGGATCGTCCGGCCAAGGTCACCTTTGTAAAGGAGGGACGTTTCACGGTGGGCGTTCTGGATCGCCCCATCAATGAAGCAGCTCTGAAGGAAGCGCTGGCCGAGTTTCCATGAAATACCTGCTGGACGTTAATATCCTCATCGGGGCGATTTGGCGCGATCAAGCCGCACATAGGAAAGTCATGGCGTGGTTGGCGGGAAAGGAAGTTGTCCTCTGTCCTTTGTCCGAGCTTGGGTTCCTGCGCATCAGTACTAACAACAAGGTCATGGGAGCCTCGATGGACCGGACACGCGAATTGCTGAAGAAATTTGCCGCGGACATAAAGGCGGACAGGATCCCGGCCGACCTGGATGCCTTGGACAGCCACCCTCGAACCTCGGACCAAGTGACAGATCATTATCTCGCCGACTTGGCCGCGAAGCACGGACTCAAGCTGGCGACCTTGGACGAACAGCTCAAGCATTCGTCCGCTGAACTGATTGTTTAATATATTCGCCGCACAGATCGGTGTGGCCATGGTTGAGCTACCAGCTGATTTGCGCTCCCTTTTTAGAGTTTACTACCACAACCGCGCAGAGGCATTCTTCTCCCCTCGGTTATGTCCGCAAAATTAAGCACCCACGTTCTTGATACCGCCAATGGCTGCCCCGCCCAGGGAATGCAAATCGAACTCTGGTGGATGGGCGACGACCAGCCCAAACTTTTGAAATCCGTCTGTACCAACGACGATGGCCGCACCGACGCCCCCTTGCTGATGGCGGACGAACTGAAAGCGGGACTCTACGAACTCGTGTTCCATGTCGGCGATTATTTCGATGAAAAAACCGGCACCCGCGCGGAGTTCCCCTTTCTGGACGAAGTGCCGGTGCGCTTCGGCATCGCCGACATCACCGCTTCCTATCATGTCCCGCTGCTGGTTTCGCCCTGGGCCTACAGCACTTACCGCGGAAGCTGAATGTGGATACTAACTACGCAGGCGCGCTGTTCGTTCTTCCTTGCCCCCCTGAACCGACCCGCTCTCCGCCAGGTTTTGGAGTGCGGTGGCAAGCGCAGCGCGACACCGCTTTCGGAAGCCGGGCATGACAAAAATTCTACAGGAGGCAACAGAGGAAACAGAGAGGGAAGGGTTCCCCCATCGCCCTGGGCAGCCCTCTCCGTTGCCTCTGTTCCCTCCTGTTCAAAATTCCGGTTCATGGAGAGAATTCCCCGAATGCAACCTTCGGGCTTTGAACCCCTGAACCGTGCAGCACTCGAAGTCTTCTCCCTCGCCCTGCGAGGAACGAGCGGGGAGAGGGGTTGCTCGTTTTCGGTGGTTCATGGAAAACGAGAAGAATGCGTCGCGGCTGCAAAACGCGGAATAGAATCAGCTTTTTCATGAACGCCAACAATCTCGCGCCGATAGTGATGGAACAAATCGAAGCGCTGGGCCGCATCAGCGAAGAACCCGGCCGCCTGACCCGCACATTCTGCTCCTCCGCCATGCGCCGGGCCAACGACCTCGTCGCTTCATGGATGCGCGAGGCCGGCATGACTGTGTCGCAAGACGCCATCGGCAATTTGATCGGCCATTACCCAGGCCACAATGAACACGCCAAAACCTTTCTCCTCGGCTCACACCTCGACACCGTCCGCGACGCCGGAAAATTCGACGGCCCGCTGGGCGTGCTCACCGCCATCGCCTGTGTCCGGCAACTGCACGCGGAAAAAATCCGCCTCCCGTTCGCGCTTGAAGTGATCGGTTTTGCCGATGAGGAAGGCGTGCGTTATCAAACAACCTATCTGGGGAGCAAGGCCCTCGCCGGCACCTTCAACGAACTTGATTTGCAACGTCTCGATGCCAGCGGCGTGCCGATGGCCGAAGCCATTCGTTCCTTTGGCGGCAATCCCGAAAATCTCAAGAGCATGCACCGCGACCCGCACCAGTTGCTCGGCTACGCGGAAGTCCACATCGAGCAAGGCCCGGTGCTGGAGCAGTTGCACCAACCGGTCGGCGTCGTCTCCGCCATCGCGGGCCAGACGCGCATCAAGGCGCGCTTCACCGGCCACGCCGGTCACGCCGGGACTACGCCCATGACTTTGCGCCATGACGCCTTGGCTGCAGCGGCGCAATTCATCCTTGCGGTGGAATCGTGCGCCGTCACCCAACCAGGCTTGGTCGCAACCGTCGGCCAGATTGAAGCTCGCCCCGGCGCGAGCAACGTCATTCCCGGCGAGGCAATCTTGAGCGTGGACGTGCGCCACGCAGACGACAACCAGCGCCATGCCGCTTGTGCGCGATTGCACGACGCCGCGCATCAAGCCGGCGAAAAGCGCGGTGTGACGGTAGATTGGGAAGTCATGCACGAAGCCAAATCCGTTCCTTGCTCGCGCGAATTATCCGCGCTCTTGGCCAAAGCCGCGCGTCTTCATCTGATGGA
Source organism: Pedosphaera sp. (assembly GCA_028293265.1). The sequence continues at coordinate 3,890 of JAQGPB010000193.1, forward strand.
GGTCACTGAATTGTCCAGCGGCGCGGGCCACGACGCCGCAGTGATGGGCGAAATCACCCCAATGGCGATGCTGTTCG
>JAQGPB010000223.1 GCA_028293265.1 Pedosphaera sp.
ACAACATTGTCCTGCGGCTAGGCACGGTCGGGTTTTTTGGCAATCTGAGGCTTTACGGGCCAGATGGCGAGTTGTTGAAAACGGCCGCCTCGGGTAGCGACGCTGAACTTACCTTTACGCCCACCAACAGCGGCACGTTCACGGCACTGGTCAGCGGCTACTCCTCCGGGGGCACTGGGACTTACGTGCTGCATCTGGCCCAGTTTCCCAAGCAGTTCACCGTGCCAGCGGGCGAGGAGGGTGGAGCCATGGCCAATGGCGGCAACTTTCCTGGCTCTAATACCCTGGGCGATTTGCAGATGTGGTCCACCGCCGCCAATGCGGGTGACAACATTGTGCTGCGGTTGGGCACGGTTGGGTTTTTTGGCAATCTAAGGCTTTACGGGCCCGATGGCGCGTTGTTGAAAACGGCCGCCTCGGGCACCGACGCCGAGCTTGATTTTACCCCCACCAACAGCGGCACGTTCACCGCGCTGGTCAGCAGCTACTCCTCCGGGGGCACGGGAACATACGTGCTGCACCTGGCCCAGTTTCCCGAGGCCTTCACGGTGCCGGCGGGTGACGAAGGCGGACACTTGACTGGAGTCACGCGTTATTTGGGGACCATCAATCTGGCCGACTTGGACATGTGGACACTTACGGCTTGCACTGGTGACTCAATTAATTTCGTGCTTAGCCCAACCAATTTCACCGGCAACCTGGATTTGTATGGATCAAAGGGCGTGTTGCTGAAAACGGCTGCGTCCAGCACGGCCGCAGTGATCAACTACACCGCGACCAACTGCGGCACCTTCACCCTGCTGGTCAGCAGCTATTCCTCGGGCGGCAGCGGCACCTACGGCCTGACGGCAAGCAACCTTACATATGAGACGAAACTATGCCCGCCTTTCATCAAGGGCGCCAATTTCACTCTCAGCGGAGTTGGCGGTCCAACCAATGCCGGTTTTGTTTTATACTCGACCACGAATCTCACGACGCCGTTTGCGCTCTGGACGTCGCTGTTGACCAATCACTTTGACCAGTTCGGAGTGTTCACGTATACAAACGGATTCAGCCGCGCACTGCCGCAGACATACTTCCGCTTTGCCGTGCATTAACCTCCAGCACATCCTAAACATCACAAATCGTCACGCCCTGCTTCAATGAAGCGAGCGCATCTTTTCGGGCCGGGATGAATTCCTGCGCGACGTGGCCTTTGAAGCCGGTTTCGACAATCGCCTTCATGATGGTGGAATAATTTAGTTCCTGGGTATCATCAATTTCATGCCGGCCCGGCACGCCGCCGGTGTGGTAATGCGCGAAGTATTGATGATTGTCCTGGATGGTGCGGATGACATCGCCTTCCATGATTTGCATGTGATAAATATCGTAGAGCAGCTTGAAGCGCTCCGAGCCGACCTGCTTGCAAAGTTCCACGCCCCAGGCCGAATGGTCGCACATGTAATCGTGGTGATTGACCTTGCTGTTGAGCAGTTCCATGCAAATCGTGACCTTCTGTTTCTCGGCCAGGTCCATGACGCGCTTTAAGCCGGTCGCGCAATTTTTCAAGCCCTCCTCGTCGCTCATCTTCTCGCGGTTGCCGGAAAAGCAGATGATGTTCGGAAAGCCGGCGGCGGCGACTTTGGGAATGGTCTCTTCAAAGAACGCAGCGATTTTGTCATGGTTTTCGAGGCGATTGAGGCCCTTCGTAATGCCGCCCGGCACGCCGCTGACCATCGCGCAAATCAGGTCATGTTTCTTGAGTGTGGGGAAATCATCTAGGGTGAGCAGTTCGATGGATTGCAGGCCCATTGCCTTGCCGGCCTGGCAGAGGGTTTCCAGCGGAATTTTTTCGTAGCACCATTTGCAGACCGAGTTGTTGATGCGGCCTTTGAGTTCTGGGCTGGCGTTAGCGTCCGCTGCGAAGAGCCGTTGAGAGAGGGCAGCCGATGCCGTTGCGAGGGCAGTGGCTTTGAGAGCTTCACGTCGGTTCATAATAGTTGCTCCAAAATGCCCATCTTCAGATGAGCGGGGTTGGGTGCTGGACTTGAAAGAGTGTAGTCCTTGGTGGGCGTTTGGCAAGTGTTGCGTGTTGCGTGGGAATTGCTTTGCGCAAGTTGAGGTGGTTCATCAAGCACCAGGCTGGAGAACGAGATCAGCGCCTAAAAATGAAATGCGCCAGAAGCAGACGCTGAATCGTGAATTGAACGGCGATTACCGTTTGACCGGTTGGCGGCGGAATTGCAGGAGGAGCGCAGCGCCGCCGAGGCTGGCCAAGGCGAGGGTGGAGGGCTCGGGAACGGGGGTTATTTGCAGAAAATCGGCCTGGTTCACGTTGCCGGAAACAACCCGGAATGTTAAAACACCGCCGCCTTGGAAATCGCCGTCCAACTGGAACAGAGAAGTGCCATTCTGCAGGCTGCCAACCACCACGCCGTTGTCGAGGACTTGCGCGGCGGCGGGCGACCCGAGGGGATTGAAGAAAGTGTAACCGAAACTGATTGATTGGGCGTTCGGCGAGCCGCCGGGCAGCAGGATGGAATAATCAATAATGGACGGAGCGCTGGGAACTGTGCCGACACCCAAGGCACCATAAATGGTGACAATATCGGGTGCTCCGGAGGTATCAACCTGCGCGGAGTTTTGATAGGTCGGATTGCCGGAAACGGCAATGGTCCAGTTCGCGGGAGCGTAGATGCCGGAGAATGAGCCGGTGAAGTCGGCCAGCGCGCTGCTGGTTGAGAGCAAATTGGCCGCGAGAATCAAACTCGCCATGACTCTGGTAATGTTCATAAAAAGCCCCAGTGCCTTGTGAGTTGCCGGTTTGGGGAATCCAAATTTGTAACTGCGTCCAGCTTAATAAACTATGCCAGACTGTCAATGTCATTTTTCAGAAACCTTGGGTTGGGTTGGGTTGCAACTCATAGGTGTAACTATTTCTGGCGGCTGGGGAGCCGCCTGAACCCGTACACTGGAAAGTGTGCGCTACATGGTGCGTGGGAACTAGCCGGAGGCTCGACGCTACACCTGGGGCTTGCAAGCAGCGTGTGAACCGCTATCAATGATGGGGCGCATGTCCATGGAACGTCACCCGGCTGGTCGCAAGAGATTTGTCACGGCCATCCTGCCCTGGCTGATAGGCGGCGGAGGTTTGCTCGGTTATCTCGTCAGCCTCAACCATTGGATTTCGCTGCGCAGCCTGGATGCGGTGGACGAGGTTTCGGGACCGGTCTGGCAGCCGGCGATGACGCAGCCGCTGTCGTGGTCCGTGCTTTCTCCCTTTCGCCTGCTCCCGGAAGCGGCGATTCCGCTGGCATTGAATCTTTTTGCCGCCGCGTGCTCGGCCACCATTCTCATGTGGCTGGCGCGAACGGTCGCGCTGCTGCCATATAATCGCACTGGTGAAGAACGCGCGCGAGGCGGAAGGATTGCGGCTCCGCCGAATATTTCCGCCTGGGCTTCACCCGTGCTCGCGACGCTGGCGTGCGGGCTGCAATTGACTTTTTGGGAACAGGCGACCGCGTTTTCCGGGGAGGCGATTGATCTGCTGCTGTTGGCGTACGTCATCCGCTCCCTCTTCGAGTTCAGACGGGATGGGAATGAACGCTGGCTCATGAACACCGCCTGGCTTTACGGATTGGGCATGGCGAACAATTGGGGATTCATCGGTTTTTTCCCGGTTTATCTGGCGGCGGCAGTCTGGCTCAA
>JAQGPB010000213.1 GCA_028293265.1 Pedosphaera sp.
GTAACTGAACGGCAGCGAGGGATGCAGCCCGCCCACGATGTGCAATTCAGTGATGCCCAGGGCGAGCGCCTCGCGCGCCTTCTGCACCATTTCCTCAACCGACAGTTGAAAACCGTCGGCGTCCCGTTTCTTGCGGGCGAACGAGCAGAACTGGCAGCTCAGGATGCAGTAGTTGGAATAGTTGAGATAGCGGTTGATGATGTAACTGGCGCGGTTGCCCGCCTTGCGCTGGCAGGCAAGGTCGGCGATGGCGCCAAGGGCGTTCAGGTCCTTGGATTCAAAAAGGCGGAGGGCGTCGGCCTCGGAAATGCGTTCGCCAGCGGCGACCTTTTCATAAAGATCGCGCAAGCCGCTATGTTGAACCAGTAAGTTCATGGGTTTTGTTCACGCAACATGGACCACCTTACGGCAAGGGCGGAGAGGATTCAATCTGCGTTTCGGGTAGCGGGGTGGAGTGACAGATTTGGTGAGAAACTCCGCGCCGAACGAGGAAGTTCCAAGCGTCCAAGCGTCCAAGCACCAGAGATTAACCAGGCTCCAATTGCGGCTGGCATGAAACGACGGCCCCGTGAAAAGGAACAGTGGCCCAACGCCAAACCGGGCAAAACCGAGCGAAACCGGACGAAACCGAACTGCCGAACCCGCTGGTCGGAGAATTGAGAGGTTTTCGGATTTTTTCCCAGACATGGTCGGATTTGGCCATTGAATGTGGATGAGGGAAAAGCCTGGCCAGTGAGCGGGGTGGGGCCATTGCGTGTTTTTTCCATATTGGCGCTGTTCATGGCATTTGCTAGATTCTATGCACTGACTGGCAGCGGGACGCCGCCATTACCCGCAGGCGGGGACGCCCGCGCTACCTGGCGTGGCTGTGACGCCTGACCTTCCGGGCAAGAGCTTATCAGGCAGGGTGGACATAGGCTGTCCAAGGTACGGATTTATTTTTGCGGAATTAACGCAGGTTTTCACCTTGGTGCAGACGGGACGCCCGCAATCGGGGGGGGGTATGATTATAAGTTGGCGAGCAGGCCGGGCATTTGTTCCGTAGGAACAATTGAGAGTAGCCGGGTAGCATGGCGAATGGTCTCAAGTCCCGCCGGGACGGCCGATGTTTGATCCCCAATTCAACCGTCCCTGCGGGACTTTTCCCGCCTCCAACCACCTGACCCGGCGCTAAAGCGACCGGGCTATTCTCAGGCCATCCCCCCGGATTGGAAAAACCCAAATCGGCAAATTGTTTCCCAGCTAACCTCACCCACCTTTAATCACACCTCACCCTGCGACCGCCCAACATTACCATTGTGAAATCGGGATGTTTGGATTAGCCTTTCTGGCATCGTTCCGTGCCCCCACCTTGTCGGTTGCCCGGGTTGACATTTATTTTGAAGCGGGCAATGCAGGGTTTATAGTAGCAATGGAATGTTATAACCGCGCGCGGCTTGAAGCCACCGCCGTCCCAGAAGAGAATGAGAAAAAAACAGATCTCCCCAGCGCAATCCAAGAAATCCCCGCGAACCAAAAACAGGCTGGCGCGGCGGCAACCAGCAACTCCCGCAAGAAATGATTTTGAGGAGGAGGCGGAGGAGGACAGGTCGGAAGGCGCCGGCTTTTCCATCGTCGGTATCGGGGCATCGGCGGGTGGATACGAAGCATTTTTACAGTTGCTGGCCAAGCTGCCCAAGGACACGGGGATGGCGTTCGTGCTGGTGCAACATCTGGATCCCAAGCATGAGAGCAAGCTGGGCGAATTGCTGGCGCGCTCGACCTCGCTGCCACTGTGTGACGCGGAGAACGGCATGCTGGTGCGGCCCAACAATATTTACGTGATGCCGCAGAATGTGGACATGCGGATCACCCGCGGGCATCTCCGGTTTCAGCCGCGCAAAGCCAACCTGCCCCACATGCCGGTGGACACTTTCTTCCGCTCATTGGCCGAAGATCAGCAGAACCGGGCGATTGGCATCGTACTGTCCGGCACGGGGTCGGACGGGACGCTGGGGATGCAGGCCATCAAGGGTGAGGGCGGCATCACCTTCGCGCAGGATGAGAAAACGGCCAAGTATTTCGGCATGCCTGGAAGCGCCATCAACGCCGGGTGTGTGGACATCGTGATGGCCCCGAACGCGATCGCCCGCGAGTTGGGACGCATTGCGCATCATCCCTATGTGGGGCGGAGTTGGAAACCGACGCCAGCACGGACGCCGGTCGAGACGGCGGAAAACGAAAAATTGTTCAAAGAGCGGGATGACGAGTTGAATGCCTTGTTTGCGCTGTTGCGGGCGCGGACCGGCGTTGATTTTTCCCTGTATAAGCACAGCACCTTGAAGCGCCGGATCATGCGGCGGATGCTGTTGCACAAGCTGGACTCGCTCCCCGCGTATCTGAACTACCTGCGGATGCATCCGGTGGAGGTGGACGCGCTGTTCAACGATCTGCTGATCAATGTGACGGGGTTTTTCCGCGATCCCGGGGTGTTCCAGACGCTTAAGCGCCGCATCTTCCCCAAGATGATGTCGAACCGGCCAAGCGATTCGCCGGTGCGCATCTGGGTGTGCGGCTGTTCGACGGGGGAGGAGGCTTATTCGATGGCGATCAGCCTGGTGGAGTTTTTCGAGACTTCCCGGACCGCCACGAACGTGCAGATTTTTGCGACGGACATCAGCGAAACCAGCCTGGAGAAGGCGCGGGCGGGGTATTACCCGGAAAACATTTCCCTCGATGTGTCGCTGGAGCGGTTGCGCCGGTTCTTCGTCAAATCCAACGGCGGCTACCAGGTGAGCAAGTCAATCCGGGACATGTGCGTGTTCGCGCGGCAGAATGTGATTTTGGACCCGCCGTTTTCGAACCTGGACCTGATCAGTTGCCGCAATGTGCTCATCTATCTTGGGCAGACATTGCAGAAAAAAATCATGCCGGTGTTCCATTACGCGCTCAAGCCGGAGGGACATCTGCTGCTGGGCTCGTCCGAGGCCATCGGCGTCGCCGCCGACCTCTTTGCGCTGCGGGACAAGAAGAACAAGATCTACACGAAAAAGGCGGCCTCATCCCGCGCTGATTTGCCGATGGCGTATCCCAAGGAAGCCGGTTCCAAGGCTGAAACCCAACGCGCGGAGCCATCCCATCCCAAGCCCGAAGTCAAAGCCCCGGATTTGCAGCAGTTTGTGGACAAGATGATCCTGGCCAAATGGTGCCCGGCGGCGGTGGTCATCAACTCCCAGATGGAAGTGCTGCTGTTCCGCGGCCGCACGGGGACTTTTCTGGAACATGCTGCGGGCAGCGCCAGCCTGAACCTGCTCAAGATGGTGCGCGAGCACCTGGTGCTCGACCTGCGCACCGCCATCTCCAAGGCCATGAAGCAGAACATTCCGATACGCCAGGACAACATGCCGCTACGGATGGACCACCAGACGCGGATGACGGGCATCGAGGTGGTTCCGTTCCAGCTTGCGGGCGCGGGCGAACAGTTTTATCTGGTGCTCTTCTTGGAGGTTCAGCCGGTGCCTGAACTCCCTTCGGCAGACCAGACCAACAAAACGGCGGCCCGGGCCCGGCAGGAGGTCGAACGGCGGGAAACTTCCCGGTTGCGCACGGAACTGGCCTCCACCAAGGAATCATTGCAGGCCATCATCGAGGAGCAGGAAGCCACCAACGAAGAGCTAAAATCGGCGAACGAGGAAAACCAGACAAGCAACGAGGAATTGCAGAGCACAAACGAGAGAACGGAAGAGCGACTTGT
>JAQGPB010000228.1 GCA_028293265.1 Pedosphaera sp.
CGAACCCAAGCCCAGCCCAATTTTGAACTGGAAAATCACCCGGTTTTTAACGTCGTCATTGTGTACGAGGATTTCGCCGCCGGCAAACATGCCAAGGAAACTTACGACTACCTGGTCCACCAACTCGGGCGCGATTACGAATTCAACAACCAGATGTGGAAATTCGACGTCCTTGGCAACGCCAAGATGCAGGAAATGGCCGTCAAGGACGCAGTTCTCGCGGACCTGATCATCATCTCCACCCATGGCATCGGCGAACTCCCCGCCGAGGTCAGTTCGTGGATCGAACATTGGACGATCCAAAAGAGCCGCGCCATGGCATTGGTCGCCCTGGTGGACCGGCCTGCGGACGAAATAAAAAACGGGCCTGCCTCCATCAATGCCAGCCTGCAATCGGCCGCTCGCCTCGCCCAGATCAGTTATTTCGCGCAACCTAACGACTGGCCCGACCGCGATGATGATTTTTCCATCCAGCAAATTTCCGAACGGGCGGAACGCACCTCCACCATCATGGCTGATTTCATCCACCATCATTCACCGATCGTCCCGTCCCCGGCAATTTTGGCCCCGCGCAGTGCCCCCGCGCGCTGGGGCATCAACGAATGACTCAACCCATCCCCTTATGGCCAGAAAACTCCGTCCGCACGAGGAACTCGCATTTTTCCAAGCCGCTCCTTCCGTCAATTTGAATTTCGGCCCGGAAAATTGCCACGCGCACCCGCAACCCCGGATCGTCCCCACGTCCAACGGCCATTCCCATTCCGAACCGTTAAACGAAGAGCCGAATTGGGACGAATGCTCCTGGCCTGACGAATGGGGTTGGTGAGCGGGGGAAAAAGCTCCAAGCACCAACCTCCAAGCTCCAGAGAAACACCAAACTTCAAGCACCAATCGTCTCACGTTGGAGCTTGCGGGCTTGATTATTCTCTGGAGCTTGGAGGTTGGTGCTTGGTGCTTAAACAATTGAAGTGCAGCGTCTTCCAAAAAAACCACGCCTCTCATTCACACCGGCTCATTTTTTCTCAAAATTTCTCCGAACTAAAACCGTCCCGGCAGCGTTTAACCTTCTGTAACGCGCCGCCAGCAACAAATCGGAACTGGCCGGGCGCACGGCGGGAAGGAAACGTTGATGGCCGGAACATTTTTTAATTCCACGCTTTTCCAGATCACGGACGAGCAGGCGATGTGGCGCGTCAAGATGCAGGACGACGCCCAGGCCTTCGCCCAGCTCGTCCAGCGCTGGCAGAAGCCCATCCAATCCCTTTGCGCCAACATGACCGGCGACGCCCATCACGGCGAAGACCTGGCGCAAGAAGCCTTCGCGCGGATTTTTGCGCGGCGAAAAGATTATGAAGCGTCCGGCCGGTTCGCGACTTTTCTTTGGCGGGTCGCGCTGAACCTTTGTTATGACGAATTGCGCCGCGCCAATCGCCGCCGCGAGTCGGCCTTGGAAGAGCAGGGCGACGACTTCGAGGCGCGCGAGGACATGCGGTTGGTGGCCGGGGGTCCCGCGCCGGATGCCGCGCTCGTCGAGCAGGAACGCGCCGATGCCGTGCGCCGCGCCGTGCGGCAACTGCCCGAACCGTATCGCGCCGTTGTCGTGCTGCGGCATTACGAAGGACTCAAATTCCGCGAAATCGGCGAAGTGCTTGAAATCCCGGAAGGGACCGCCAAATCGCGCATGGCCGAGGCCTTGACGCAGTTGAACCAGCTTTTAAACCGTGAATTGAACGAAAGAGAAACATCATGCAAACCACAAATCAAACCCCGCCCGGAAGTGCCGGTGATCTGAACCATCCCCAGCGCGAGGAATGGATGGCCTGGCTCTATGGCGAAGTTTCGCGCAGGGAAAAAACCGCCCTTGCCGCGCACCTCAGCACTTGCAGTGCATGTCGCGCCGAGGTGCAGCGCTGGCAAAGCGCAATGCAAGCGTTGGACGCGGGCAAGACTGAAAGTTTTCGCCCGCCCGCCCGGGCTCCGCAACCGCTGCTCAAGTGGGCCGTCGCCGCTGCGTTTGTTCTGGCCGTCGGCTTTGGCGCGGGCTGGCTGGCTTCGCCTGCGACGGCGGACACGAGGGCGTTGCGCGCATCGCTCAAGTCCGAACTGCGCTCGGAATTGCTCGCCGAACTCAAACAGCAGCAGGAGGCGCAGTTTGTCAAATTCGTGCGGGACACGGAAACCGCGCGCGCGCTCGACAACAAAACTGTTTTGGACGCGGTGGCCAATTTCAATGCCGCCCGCAAGAGTGATTACGCCTCGCTGCGCGAAGAACTGGAGACCGTGGCCGTGCATACCCAGAACAGCCTTCAGAGCGAGCAACAGCAGATCGTCACCCTCGCCAGTTTTTCACAACCCAATGCCAATGATAATTCTCGAAACCATTAATCCCGGCTGGATCAAACCAATCAACCAAGGAAAAATATGAAACATATAATATATGCAACCGCAATAAGCGGAATTCTTTGCCTCGGCCTCAGCCTTCGCGCGCAGGAGCCTGCGCCGGAGAATCCCGGTGCTGTTCGGACCCAACAATCAACCGCTCAAGTTACTTATGCTGACGTGCAGGATCCCCGATTGGAGCCGCGGCAGATCAGGGTGGTGGCCCAGGGCGTTCCGGGTGAGCCAGGCCAGGACGACGCGCTGCGGGCGAAAGCCGAACTTGACCGCGCAAAAGCCGAACTTGACCGCGCCCGTTCAAAACTCGAACACGAGGCTGCCTTTTCCTATTCCATCGCCGGATCGCCCCGCGCCGAGCGGTCATTGGTGATCCGCACCACCGAAGCCGATCCGAAAACGCTCGCGGCTGCCGAGGAAGATTTGAACATCATGGGCCGGATTTTGGAAAAAGCCGCCTCCCATGGGAGCGATGAAGAGCGCCAGCAAGCCATGGGGATTCGCTTGTTCACCAAGGGCGGTCCATTGGGCGCGAAGAATCTCCAGATCGAAGGCTATGGCGCCATTTTCATGTTGCACGTCGATTTTCCACTCGTTGGCCCGACCACCAAGCCGGAAGAAGGCGCCGGCACCGAACCCTCCAACTCCACCTGGGACGAGGCCAAGCGTGAGCTGTATGGCCAGCCCCCGGGAGGCGAGAGAGATCCCTTTGCTGCTTCAAATCCCAAGGAGGATTACGACCCCAAGCGGGTGGAAAAGCTTAAGGATTCATTGTTAGACGCGCTAAAAAATGCCGCGAACATGCACAGCCTGAAATCCGACGAAAGCGTGACCGTCGTGGTCACCAGCGGCGGAGATGGCTCAGTCGGCCGCGCATTCGGCTATCAACAAAAACTGATGAGCCTTAACCGCGCGGGCGCCGTTTCTGGCATGAGCGGCGGCGGCGGCTGGGGCGGCGGAGGTGGGGGTTTCAGCAGCACACCGCCGGGGGGTGGAGAAGCCGTGACGGTTGGGAAACACTTTCAAAAAACCGATGGCACCGGTAGTTCGACCATGACCATCCGCGCGAAAAAATCAGACATTGATTCATTCGCGAATGGCAAGCTGACCCTCGAAGAATTTCGCAACCAAGCAAAGGTGCTGGTGTATTAATACTGGGGATTGTTCCGAAATAGTGCATCGGCAGCCTGAAGAAGGCTGCCGATTTTTATTCGCTTGTGAAGGGAGGCCGGATTTTAGGCTATTTCCAACGCGGAATGCGGGGCTTCGCCATCAAATCCCCGGTTGAATTTTTCTGCGCGTCTTCTAAACTCTGCGCATGCACAAAGTCCGTCTCGGCATCATCGGCATGGGGAACATCGGCCAGCATCACGCCGAATATTTGCGCGCCGGAAAAATCAAGGGCAGCGAACTCGTCGCGGTGTCCGACGCTTTCCCCGAGAAATTGGAAAAGTACCAGCCGCTCAAAATCTTCAGCGACGGAGAGGAACTCATCCGTTCCGGTGAGGTGGACGCCGTGATCATCGCCACGCCGCATTTCCAGCACACCACCCTTGGCATCGCCGCGTTTGAAAACGGCCTTCACGCCATGGTGGAAAAACCGATCTCCGCCCACAAGGCCGACGCCGAACGCCTCATCGCCGCGCACCAAAAGCACAAGGCGCGCAATCTCGTTTTCGGCGGCATGTTCCAGATGCGGGTCGAACCTCGTTACGTCAAGCTCCGCAAAATGATTCAAACCGGCGAGCTCGGCGAAATCGTGCGCATCAATTGGATCATCACCGATTGGTTTCGCACCGAGGCCTATTATGCGAGCGGCGGCTGGCGCGCGACCTGGAAAGGCGAGGGCGGCGGCGTGCTGCTCAACCAATGCCTGCATAATCTCGACACCCTGCAATGGCTTTGCGGCATGCCCGCCCGCGTGCGCGGCTTCTGCCAGTTGGGCCAATATCATAATATCGAGGTCGAGGACAACGTCACCGCCTACATGGAATATGCAAATGGCGCGACCGGCGTATTCATCACCTCGACCGGCGAAGCGCCGGGCACGAACCGCCTGGAAATCGCTGGCACGCGCGGGCGGGTTGTGCTCGCCAAGGACCGCCTGACTTTCGTCCGCAACGAAGTTTCGATGACTGAATTCAGCAAAACCTCCAAAGTCGGTTTCAGCAAACCCGACGTTTGGAACATCGAAATTCCCATCGAAAATGCCGCTGCTCCGCACTCGATCTTGATGCAAAATTTCGTGGACGCCATTCTCAATGGCACGCCGTTGATCGCGCCGGGCGGGGAGGGGATTCACTCGGTTGAACTCGCCAACGTGATGCTTTATTCTTCCCTCCTCGGCCAGACCGTCGAACTCCCGATGGACAGCGCGGCCTATGAAAAGAAACTCCAACAACTGATCGCCGAATCCAAAATCGTCAAAAAAGTCGTGGCCGTTTCCAATGAAGATTTTACGAAGTCGTTCAGCAGATAGGCGATATTAAATGCGGTTGAACATTCTCCAAACGGCTGCGAATGGTTCATTCTCTCCTGGGGGAGAGGGCCGGCGTTTTTCTAATTTGGACACACTATGTATCTAACCGGAATCGCAGACGAAGCGGGCGCGTCCATTGACGTGCAGATCAAGGCCACCAAGGAACTGGGCTGGAATAACATCGAGGCGCGCGTCGTCGAGGTGCCGGGCTTTCCGGCGGGCAACATCCACGACATCCCCGACGCCGCGTTCGATGCGCTCGTGGACAAAGTCACCAAGGCCGGCGTCAAGATCAGCGGCTTTGGTTCGGCCATCGGGAATTGGGGCAAGAAAATTGACCAGCCCGGCGAATCTTCACTGGCGGAAACGCGCCGCGCCATTCCCCGCATGCAACGCCTCGGCACGAAGATGGTCCGCATCATGAGCTTCGCGCCGCGCGACGCTGAGGACCAGATGGAAGAGGAACGCTTTCGCCGCCTGCGCGAAATCACCAAGCTTTTTCTCGATGCTGGCATTCAGCCGGTGCATGAGAATTGCATGAACTACGGCGGCATGGGTTGGACGTTCACCTTAAAAATGCTCGAAAACGTCCCCGGCCTGAAACTCGTGTTCGACACCGGCAATCCGATTCTCAACGCCGACCGCACCAAGCCCAAACCCTGGCCGCAGCAGGACGCCTGGGAATTCTACTGGCATGTTCGCGACCATATTGTCCACGTCCACGTGAAAGACGCCATCTGGATCCCCGCAAAAAAAGACGCCGATTACAAATTCCCCGGCGAAGGCGACGGCCAGGTGCGCAAAATTCTCAAGGACCTTTTCGCCCATGGTTACGACGCCGGCATTTCCATCGAGCCCCACATGGCCGTCGTCTTCCACGACAAAAACGTCAAAGCCTCGCCCGAAGTCCAATACAATAACTACATCGAGTATGGCCGCCGCATGGGCAAACTCGTGGATGAAGTGAAGGCGGAGTTGAAACTGGCAAAGTGATGCTTTCCACTTGAGGGCCGGGGCGAAACGGTTAATATGAAGATATGATTCTAACTGCCATAATTTAACCTGAGGTGGAGAGTGACTGGCTGGTAGCTCACAATCCGGAAACCGGGACGACCACTCAAGGTAAGATCATAGAGGAGGCATTGGCGAATTTGCGTGAAGCGACAGAATTATATCTTTCTGAATTTCCTGCCCCAACGCGAAAAGGTACCGTGCTGACCACCTTTGAGGTGGAAACCGCCCATGCCTAAACTGCCCTGCGTGTCTTGGCAAGGAAGCGGTCAAAGCCTTGCAAAAACTCGGCTTTGTCTTTCTTCGCCAGAACGGCAGTCATGCGATCTTGCGACGCGGCAGTGAAGGTTGCGTTGTACCGATGCACCGTTAAATCAATCAAGACAGTCTGCGCGGCATCTTGAAACAGGCTGGTGTTGGAGAAGAAGAATTCCGTAGCGTGTTGTAATCTTCAAAGCAGAAAATCATTTGCGCAATCAGCCTCGCCAGCCCATAGACCGCCGCGAAAGTGTTCCTCCTTGGGGAAAGTGTTTTCATATTTCGACTGGCTTATGGGCAGTGTGCCTCATTTTCATACAGCACAAAGCCAAGTCTCGGAATCGAAACTCTCCCGGGACTTCTCCGAAAAAAAATAGAGGCCGAATACCCCAATGACAACGGACGGTGGAAAACGGACTGCGTACAATCCATCCGTGGCATGTAGCCTGCTCTAATATTCCGCAATTACCGAGATCGTTTGTCGTATGATATTG
>JAQGPB010000229.1 GCA_028293265.1 Pedosphaera sp.
CGCAGTTGCAACATACCATCGAGCGCACTGACAATCTGCAGAACCGCGGCATATTGTTTGCCGTCACGCTGGCGCAGTTCCGGGAGGACCCTGATTTAGAGGAGAAGGAAATAAAGGCAGCGGATGCTGAAAGCCCGAAGCGTGAAGAAACGCTTTACAATCCCCAGGAGCATGACTTCGCGGGCTATCGCTGGGGGATGGCGGTGGATTTGACGACGTGCATCGCCTGCAACGCGTGCGTAATGGCCTGCCAGTCGGAGAACAACATTCCCGTGGTGGGGAAGGACCAAGTTCACAAGGGGCGCGACATGCTTTGGATCCGGATTGATTCGTATTTTAAAGGCGGCCTGGACAATCCCGAGGTGAGCCACATGCCGGTGCCGTGCATGCATTGCGAGAATGCGCCGTGCGAACTGGTCTGCCCGGTCGCGGCGACGGTGCATGATCACGAGGGATTGAACCTGATGGTCTATAACCGTTGCGTGGGGACGCGGTATTGCTCGAACAACTGTCCTTACAAAGTGCGGCGGTTTAATTTTTTGCAATACGCCGATTATCACACGCCGAGCCTGAAGCCGATGCGCAACCCGAATGTGACTGTTCGCTGGCGCGGGGTGATGGAGAAATGCACCTATTGCATCCAACGCATCAGCGCGGCACGCATCACCAGCCAAGTGGCCAACCGCCGGATTCAAGACGGCGAAGTGCAGACCGCCTGCCAGCAGGCTTGTCCCGCAGAGGCGATTTATTTTGGCGACCTGAGCGATCCGCAGAGCAAGGTGTCGCGCATCAAGGCGCAGCCTTTGAATTACAACATGCTGGGGGGATTGAACACGCGCCCGCGCACCACGTATATCGCGAAGGTGCGAAACCCGAACCCGGAATTGGAACAGCCGGGCTAATGAGACTTAGAAAAGCAATTAGAACAAAGTCAAAAATGAAAATAAGACACACCTCTCCCCGGCCCTCCCCATGAACCCGGGAATATCCAACATCGAACATCAAATTGGAGCACCCCTCTCCCCGGCCCTCTCCCCACTCGTTCCTCGCGGGGCGAGGGAGAAGAGATCGAGCGTTCGGTGGTTCTGGGGTTCAATGCGCGAACTTTCGTTTGGGAAATTCTCTCCCCACTCCTGCGTCGTGCGGAGAGGGAGAAGAAACCGGGCGCGCTTGTTTCCTTACTTTTCTGAGTCTCAATAAACAAAATCATTTTCATGCCCGATCACGATCCAGCGCCAGTGAGTGTCCGCGATGACAAGGGTTGCAACGAGCTTTCTCCGCTTGGGTATCCCACGCAGATACTGTGTCCCGGCCAAGATTATGAGTCGGTAAACGAAAAGATCAGTTCGATTGTCCTCGGACGGAAGCGCGTCAAATTCTGGATGGGCGGTTTCGTGATCTCGTTTTTGTTGCTGATGATGTTTTTGTTTGCGGTCACGTATCTGCTGCTGAAGGGAGTGGGCATCTGGGGCATCAACATTCCGGTCGCGTGGGGTTTTGCGATTGTCAACTTTGTCTGGTGGATCGGGATTGGCCATGCCGGAACGTTCATCTCGGCCATCCTGCTGCTGCTGCTGCAAAAATGGCGCACGGCCATCAACCGGCTCACCGAAGCGATGACCTTGTTCGCGGTGACGTGCGCGGGGCTGTTCCCATTGTTGCACCTGGGGCGGCCGTGGGTTTTTTACTGGCTGCTGCCTTATCCCGACACGATGAAAATGTGGCCGCAGTTTCGCAGTCCGCTGGTGTGGGATGTGTTTGCGGTCAGCACTTATTTCACGGTGTCGCTGATATTTTGGTACATTGGTTTGATTCCCGATGTGGCGACCTTGCGGGACCGCGCGTCGTCGCGTGGGAAAAAAATCTTCTACGGCGTCATGGCATTGGGCTGGCGCGGTTCGGCGCGGCATTGGCAACACCATCAAACGGCTTATCTGCTGCTGGCGGGATTGGCGACGCCGCTGGTGTTGTCGGTTCACAGCGTGGTGAGCCTTGATTTTACCGTGGCGATTGTGCCGGGCTGGCATTCGACCATTTTTCCGCCTTACTTCGTCGCGGGCGCCATTTACTCGGGATTTGCGATGGTGCTGAACATTTTGATCCCGCTCCGCAAACTGTATGGCTTGGAGGAAATCATTCCGCTGCGTTACATGAACAACATGGCGAACGTGATGCTGGTCACGGGCTGGATGGTCACTTACGGCTACATCATGGAGGCGTTCATGGCGTGGTATAGCGGGGATGTTTTTGAGCAATACATGATGTGGAACCGGGCGTTTGGCCCGTATGGCTGGGTCTTCTGGGCGCTCATGCTCACCAATGTGCTCATACCGCAGGCGCTCTGGTCGAGGCGCGTGCGGACGAACATGCCCGCGTTGTTCCTGGTGGCGCTGTCGGTGAATGTGGGGATGTGGATTGAACGGTTTGTGATTGTCGTTTCAAGCCTCAACCGGGACTTTACGCCTTCGATCTGGCGGATGTTTTACCCGACGAAATGGGATTGGATGACGTTCATCGGCAGCATGGGATTGTTCCTTACGTTGCTGTTTTTGTTCATCCGCTTTTTGCCGCTGATTTCAATTTCCGAAGTGCGCGAACTGGTGGCGGAAGAGAGGAAGGGCGAGGCGTGAACGGGGAAAATAAATTATACGGCCTGATGGCGGAATTCGAGCGGCCGGAGGAAGTAGTTGCCGCCGCACGCCGAGCTTATCAGGAAGGCTACCGGCGGATGGATGCCTACACGCCGTTTCCGGTGGAAGGGCTGGCGGAGGAACTGGGCAGCCCCGGCTCGCTGGTGCCGGCGATCGTGCTCACGGGCGGCATCGTTGGCGGCCTCAGCGGATACTTCATGCAATGGTTTGCCACGGTGATTGATTATCCGCTGAATGTCGGCGGACGGCCGCTTCATAGCTGGCCGGCGTATATCCCGATTACTTTTGAGCTGACGGTGCTGACGGCGTCGCTCTGTGCCCTGGTCGGCATGCTGGCATTGAACCGGCTGCCGGAGCCGTATCATCCGGTGTTCAATGCGCCGGGTTTCGAACATGCGACACAGGACCGGTTTTTCCTGTGCATTGAAGCGATGGACCCGAAGTTCAAAGAGCAGGAAGTGAGGAAGTTTCTTGAGGGTTTGAAGCCGCGCAGGATCATGGAGGTGGAGGCGTGAAGACAAGGATCGAGGATGGAAGGTCGAGGATGGAGGATCGAGAAGGGATAAGGGATAACATCGAACATCGAACATCGAACATCGAACATCGAATGGTGAGGGTGGCGATGCTCTGCATGGTCGCGGTGATTTGCGGTTGCCGGCCTGATATGTACAACCAGCCGAGAAACAATCCGCTCAGTGCGAGCGATTTTTTCGCGAATGGCGCGGGCTCGCGTCCGCTGGTGCCGGGCACAATCGCCCGGGGCCAGCTTGAGGAGGACCGAGTTTTTTACACAGGGAAGATTGGCACCAATCTGGTCACGGAATTTCCGATGCCGGTGACGCTCGCCACGCTGAATCGCGGGCGGGAGCGTTATGATATTTATTGCTCGGTCTGCCATGGGCTCACGGGGGATGGAAAGGGGATGATTGTACAACGCGGCTTTCCCATGCCGCCGTCGTATCACATTGACCGGCTGCGGCAGGCGCCAGTGGGGCATTTTTTTGACGTGATGACCCAGGGTTACGGAGTGATGTATTCTTATGCGAGCCGCGTCGAGCCGGCGGACCGCTGGGCGATCGCGGCATACATTCGCGCGCTGCAATTGAGCCACGATGCGCGAATCGGGGACGTTCCCAACAACGCGCGGATCAAACTGGAGGCCGCGAAACCATGAACGAAACGCTGCGCGGAAAATTGGACCGGTTCCAAATGGCCGGGCTGGTGATCGGCCTCATCGGGGTGGCGCTCTGCGTGTTGGGCGCGTTTGTCAGCACGGACCAATTTTTCATTTCATATTTGTTTGCATATGTGTTCTGGCTCGGGCTGGCGCTCGGTTGCCTGGCGGTGGCGATGATTCACTATCTCACGGGCGGGCGCTGGGGAGACGAAACCCGGCGGGTGTTTGAGGCGGGATACATGACACTGCCATTGATGGCGCTGTTGTTCCTGCCGATTTTGTTCGGCGTGAATCATCTTTACCCGTGGGCAAAGCCAGCGGAGGTAGCGGTGAACAAGGTGCTGCAGGGGAAGTCGCATTATTTGAACTTCTCGATGTTCATCGCGCGATACATTTTCGTTTTTGCCGTCTGGACCATCATGGCGTGGCTCTTGCGGCAATGGTCGGTGGCGCAAGACCAAACCGCGGACCTGGCACCGTTGCGACGGATGCGGACTTTGAGCGGACCGGGGCTGGTCATTTATGTGTTGACGGCCACTGTGGCGTTTGTGGACTGGGTCATGTCGCTGGAGCCGGATTGGTATTCCACGATGTTTCCTGTGATTGTTTGCATCAGCCAAATTCTGACGGCATTTGCCTTTTCAACCATGATGCTGGCGTGGTTCAGGCATTACGAGCCGCTGTCTGAATTCCGGCTGACCGCGCAGTTTCATCAACTGGGCAACCTGCTGCTGGCCTTCGTTATTTTTTGGACTTACGTATCGTTCGGGCAGTTCCTCATCATCTGGGCCGGCAATCTGCCGCACGAAATCGTTTGGTATCTGCACCGCATTGCCGGTCATTGGAAGTGGGTGGCGGGATTCCTGGCCATGTTCCATTTTTTTCTGCCGTTCTTTCTGCTCCTGTTTCGCGCCACCAAACGCCGTGCGCAAACTCTGGCGAGTTTAGCCGCCATGATTTTTGCGGCCCATATCGTGGCCGTCTATTGGGTGATCACTCCGTCCTTCCATCCGCAGGGAGTCCAGATCAGTTGGATTGATTTTGCGGCGTGGTTGGGAGTGGGCGGAGTTTGGGTTGCGATGTTTGCCGCGATGCTCAAACGCGCGCCTCTGCTGCCGCAAAACGATCCGCGAATTCACTATCCCGTTGCCAACGCCCAAGCCCATGCCAGCTAGCGCGCATCCTCAATCCACGCAACCCGCCCCGCGCGGAGGCGTCGAGCCGGCTGACGTGAACGTCAAGGGCGTCGCATATTTTGTGATCGGCCTTGCCGTGGTAATGGTCCTGGTTCACATGCTGCTCACGGTGATGTTCGATGACTTGAAGCGGAAGGGCGCCTTGGAGGACCAGCGAATACAGCAGCGGGAAGTGACGGCACCGGTCGCGGCGGCTCGAGTTTATTTTCCACCGCCGCATGAACAATTTTCGCCGCAGCTTGATTTGCAGGCCTGGCGCGCGCAGCAGGAAGCGGAACTGAACAGCTATGGGTGGATTGACCGGAACGCGGGCGTGGCGCGGATACCGATTGGGCGGGCGATGGAGCTGATCAGCGAACGAGGATTGCCGACGCGCACCGGGAGCAACGCGCCCGCGACGGGGCCTTCCACTTTGGATTTGCAGCGGCAAAGGCCAGTGCAATCTTCACCACCGCGGAAGGAGGAGGGGAAATGAAAATCAGAGGAGACAACATCGAACATCGAACATCGAACATCGAACATCGAGAGGGTAGAGGCTGGCATCATTGTTGGAGGCTGGCTTTCGTGCTGATCTTGTTATCAAGCAGCCTGGTCGAGACAACTCCGGCCCAGACGATTTCTGATGACGCGCTGCGGAAAATCAGTTTTGACCAGAAGCTCGGGGCGAACGTGTCTCCCGAGCTGCGGTTTCGGGATGAGAGTGGAAAGCTCGTTCGGCTGGGAGATTACTTTGGGAAGAAGCCGGTCATTCTGGTGCTGGGTTATTATGGCTGTCCGATGCTTTGCACTTTTGTCCTCAACGGCATGATCGGGAGCCTGCAGGACATCAAATGGGAGATTGGGAACCAGTTTGAGGTGATCAATGTCAGCATTGATCCGCATGAAACTCCGGCGCTGGCCGCCGCCAAGAAGAAGGCTTACGTGCGGCGCTATGGCCGGCATGACGCGTCCGAAGGCTGGCATTTTCTGACTGGTGAAGAACCGGCCATCCGGCGGCTGGCCAAAGAGGTTGGTTTTGGTTATGCGTACGATGAACGTGTCAAAGAGTTCGCACATCCAAGCGGGCTGGTTATTTTGACCGCGCGGGGCAAGGTGTCGCGTTATTTGTCCGGGGTGGTTTATTCGACCAAGGAATTGAATGACGCGTT
>JAQGPB010000268.1 GCA_028293265.1 Pedosphaera sp.
CGCGCGCCGATTTGTTTGTCAACGCCGTCTGCCTCATCACGCCCACGCCGCAATCGTCCATGGATGCCGTGCGAAAAATCGAGGAATTTTGGATCGGCGTGGGCTCGAACGTGCTGAAACTTTCGCCCGCCGCGCACGACGACCTCGTCAGCCGTTCCAGCCATTTGCCACACGTCGTCGCGGCGGAACTGGCTAACTACGTCCTCAGCCCCGCGCATCCACCAGAGCAGGCGACCGTTTGTGCGAATGGTTTTCGCGATACCACCCGCATCGCCTCCGGTTCGCCCGAGATGTGGCGCGACATCGCGATGGCCAACCGAAAAAATCTCAGCCGTGTCCTCGGCGTGTTCATCGAAGACCTGCAGGAATTCAGCCTCGCGCTGGAAAAAGGCGACACCAAGGCGGTCGAGGAATTCTTCGAAAAAGCCAAGCAACGCCGCGACCAATGGTGCGGCACAGGGAATTCGCCGGAATGAAACGGATTGAGGATGAGAAGAATCTGACGACTGGAACCGGAAAGAAAAAAAATTTCGGCGAAGGCATTACGCTCTCCCTTTCCACGGGGGAGAGTGCCGGGGTGAGAGGGGTTCCCCGTTCGATGTTCGATGTTCGATGTTCGATGTTCGATGTTTCCCGATTCACGGAGAGGGCAGGCGTTCTACTGACAGCCCTTTTGCAATTCCGCACTCCGCACTCCGCACTCCGCACTTTTTAGCATGTCCCTCCCCGACCTCATCGAAATCGTCCCGCTCACCAAGCCGGTGCAGGCACAAATCACCGTCCCCGGTTCGAAAAGCATTACCAACCGCGCGTTGATCCTCGCGGCTCTGGCAAAGGGCGAAACAATTTTGCAAGGCGCGCTCTGGAGCGAGGACACGCAATTCATGGTCGAGGCCCTGCATAATCTCGGCTTCAAATTAAAAGTCACTCCCGATCCGGACGAATTCTGCAACCGCACCATCACCGTGCAAGGTTTGGACGGCAAAATCCCCAATGCCGGCACGGAAGCAGAACCGCTCGAAATATACGTCGGCAATGCCGGTACCGCCGCGCGCTTTTTATCAGCCTTGGTTTGCCTGGGCCAAGGAGTTTACAAACTATACGGTGTCCCGCGCATGCATCAACGACCGCAGGCCGCATTGTTCAAGGCATTGCGTGAACTTGGTTATCGGATTGATTCTGCGAATGATAAATTGCCGGCAACGATTTTCGGGAAGGAAAGTGTTTGGAGGCGGGCGATTCAACCACTTTCTCCCAAATACCAAGATTCGCTCACAATGTCGTCTCCGAAGTCTTGCACAATCAGCATCGAAGAAAGTTCCCAATTTGCTTCGGCTCTTCTTTTGTGCGCGGATGCTGGAGGTTGGCAGGTCAAGGTCGTAGGTGAGAACGCAGAAGAGTCGGCTTATGTGGCAATGACGACGAAGCTGATCGAGGCCATGCCCGAACAAGGTGTATTCGAGATAGAACCGGATGCCTCAAGTGGCAGTTACTTTGCTGCCGCAAAATACTTTATTCCCGCATTAAAAATGTTTGAATATTCGGAACAATTTGGCACTGAAGTTGAAACTGAATATCTTAATCCTGTCACCATTTCTCATTGGCCCTCTTCATCGTGGCAAGTTGACGAACGATTTCCTCTTGTGCTGCTCATGAACTCAGCTTTGGGAATGGGTTTGAGATTTGAACAAAGCAATAGCCCTCCTCTTACTGCTTCTGAATTAGAAGAAATGCGCAAAATTTGCAAAGCAGAACCGATTTCTCGCGTTCGCGACCTCGGGGATAGCATTATGACTGCAATTATCCTTGCGCCTTTTGCCTTGGACTCCATTCGCTTCACCGACCTGGGTCGCCTTCGCCATCAAGAATGCGAACGCGTCGTCGCCCTGCGAACCGAACTCACCAAATGCGGCGCAAAGGTAATCGAAGAAGGCGACACCTTGACTGTTTTCCCCTCAAAACTCCACGGCGCGGAAATCGAGACCTATCACGACCACCGCATGGCCATGTGCTTCGCAATTCTAGGATTGAAAGTTCCCGGCATAAAAATCAAGAATCCTGCGTGCGTCAAAAAGACCTTTCCCAATTTCTTTCAGAAGCTGGCCGCCGCCCCGCCCGCGGGCCTCGGTGCCACCATCCTCGACGCGCACACCCAGCGCCCGCTCACCGGAGCCGAACTGTTCGCCGATTGAACTTTAAACCCTAAACCTCAAACTTTAAACCTATCAAGTCCCCCATTGTCATCGCAATAGACGGCACCAGCGCCAGCGGCAAAAGCACCAACGCCAAGGTGGTCGCCAAAGCGCTCGGCTATGTTTATGTGGACACCGGCGCCATGTATCGCACCCTCGCCTGGCATTGCCTCCAAAAAAAGGTGGACCCGCAGGACGAAAAAGCCGTCGCCGCGCTCTGCCGCAAATGGAAAACCTCGCTCGAACGCGTGGGCAACGAAGTCCACCTGCTCGTGGACGGCTATTATCCCGCCAGGGAAATCCGCACCGCCGAAACCAGCGCCGCCGTTTCGCACGTCGCCGCCGTGCCGAAGGTGCGCGAATGGATGAAGAAAAAGCAGCAGGAATGCATCCAGTTCGGCAACTTGGTCATGGAAGGCCGCGACATCGGCACCAATGTATTTCCCGAGACCGATTTTAAATTTTACCTAGATGCGACGCTCGACGAGCGCTCCAAGCGCCGCGCCGCCGAAGGGGTCAACGAAAATCTCGCCGCCCGCGACCAGCGCGACAGCCAGCGCGCCAGCGCCCCGCTGATGATCGCCCTCGGCGCCAAAGTCATCAACAATTCCCACATGACCACCGAACAAACCAGCAACCTCATCATCGAGGAAGTCCGCAAACGCCTGGCGGCGGAATGAACCCCGTCTATTTCACTGGCTGGAGCCTCTACCGCGCCGCTTTCGCGACCTACTTTCGCTGGCGGGTTTATGGCTCCGAAAACGTTCCGCTCCAAGGCCCGGTCATCCTCGCCGCCAACCATGAAAGTTTTCTCGACCCGCCGCTCGTCGGCTCGGGTCTCAAGCGCGACATCAATTATCTCGCCCGCAAATCCCTGTTCCGCTATCCCGTGCTCGGCTGGATTCTGCGCGCGGTCAACGCCGTGCCCGTGGACCGCGACGGCGGCGGCGCGGCTGGCTTGAGGGCCATCATGGATCGTCTGCAAGCCGGCGGCGCCATCATTCTCTTTCCCGAGGGCACGCGCACCAGCGACGGCAAACTCCAACCCGCCCGCTCCGGCATCGGCCTGACTGTCATCAAATCCAGCGCGCCGGTCGTGCCGGTGAGAGTTTTTGGCACGTATGAAGCGTGGGGACGGCAGGTCAGCTTTCCGTGGCC
>JAQGPB010000295.1 GCA_028293265.1 Pedosphaera sp.
AGGAAACGGCGGCGCAGGCGGGACAGGTGGAAACAGCAGCACCCAGGCGGGCAACGGCGGCAGCGGCGGGAATGGCGGAACGGCTTTGGGCGGGGCGATATACAATTTCAACACCTTGCTGCTGAGCAATTGCACGTTTGCCGGAAACAGCGCCATCGGCGGCAACGGCGGCGCGGGCGGCACGAACGGGACCGGGCCATTTTCCTATACCGGCGCGGGCGGCACCGGCGGACTGGCCGAAGGCGCGGCGCTTTATAATGCCGCCAATGCGAACGTCACGATTTTGGCCTGCTCTTTTCTCGACAATTTTACCCAGGGTGGAAACAGCCAGGCGGCGTCCGGCGCTCCCAACAGCAGTGGCGGCGGCCAGACCGGTCCCGCAGGCGCGGCGGCGCGTGGCGGGAGTATTTTCAATGCCAGTTCAAATATCATCGTCAACTGCACCTTTTTTGCGAACCTGGCCGTCGGCGGCAATGGGGGCAACGGCGGCAACGCCGGCTCCAGCGGATATTCCGGCACCGGCGGCAATGGCGGGAATGCTCTCGGCGGCAGCTTGTATAATGAAAGCACCGGATTTGTGGCGGTGACAAACTGCACGTTTGACGGCGGGGAGGTTTTCGGCGGCACCAACGGATTGAACGGGACGGGTTCGTTCAGCCATGGGACCGGCGCCCTGGGCTCGAGCCTGGGCGCGAACATCTTCAACAATAGCGGAGTATTTCAGCTCAAGAATTCCATCCTCGCATACCCAACCAACGGCCTGAATGCGTCCGGCACGATTACCGACAAGGGATACAACTTCAGTTCGGATGCCACGCCCACATTATCACCAAGCACGAACAATAATGTGAACCCTCTCCTGGGCGCGCTGGCGGCCAACGGCGGACCAACCGAGACCATCGCCATCGCGGGCAACAGCCCTGCCAGGGACGCAATTTTTGATGCCAGCGCGCCGGCGTTTGACCAGCGCGGGGTGGGGCGACCCATCGGGCCGCGCAGTGACATTGGCGCTTTTGAATTTGGAACCCCGCAATATGCAATCAACGGGCAGGTGGGAACCGCGACGGCCGGCATCGTGGTTTTTGCGGTCGGAACCAACGGCAATCATTCGACGGTGACGGATGCTGGTGGAAATTACAGCTTTGCCAATCTCTCGGCGGGGACTTACACCATCACCCCTTCGACAACCAACGGGTTCACGTTCACTCCAGTCAACCAGACCATCATTGTGCCGCCGAGCACGAACGGGGTGAATTTTTCCTCCGTCGCGTCCTACAATGTTGCCGGCATCATTTCTTTTGCCACCACCCCCGTGACGGTGAACATTTACACTACGACCAACGGCAACACCACCTTTTTCACCCAGGTGTCGTCCGCCGCCTCGACCGGGCTTTATACTTTCACCAACGTGCCGGGGGGCAATTACACCATCGTCCCGCAAAGCCCGCTTTTTGCGTTTGTGCCGGCGAGCATTTCGCTGACGCTGCCGCCGTCGAATACGAATGAGAATTTCAACGCGGTGCCGCCCACTTACACCGTGAGCGGTCAGGTCTCCAATGTGCATTCGGCGATCACGCTCACGGACACGCTCGGCACCACCACGAACGTCTTTTCCTCAACGTTGTCCGACACCAACGGCAATTATACTTTTGCAAACCTGCCGGCCAGCACCTTTGCCATCACGCCGCAGCCGACGAATGGCTACACCTACACTCCCACCAGTCTTTCTGTCACGGTGCCGCCGAGCACGAACGCGCAGAATTTCAGCGCGTCGCAGGCGCCTGTTTCCAGCGTGAGCGGCCAGGTTGCCAATCTTCGGCAGGTGGTCGGCATCATGGCGGTGTCTGGTTCGGGAACGAACACGGTGTCCACGGATGCCGGCGGAAATTACTCTTTTGCGAGTTTGCCGGCGGGTTCCTATACCATCGCGCCGCAGGCCGTGAGTGGTCTGACGTTCAGCCCGTCAAGCATCAGCGTCGCCGTGCCGCCGGCGGCGGCGGGCAAAAATTTTGCGGTCATGACGGCGACGCATTCCGCCATCGGCAACGCCCATTTTGCCGGCAACAATTTCAGCTTCACCATCTCCGGCACCCCCAACGTGGTCTATCGCATCCAGGTGGCGACGAACCTGACTTCGGGCGTTTGGGTGGACATCGGCACCAACACGGCGGCAGCGAATGGAACGATCTCCGTGACCAACAACAGCGCGGCGAGTTCTGCGGAGCTTTACTATCGGGCGGTCACTCCCTGACGCATCAACAATGAGGTGGGGCTGCCGCAAACCGGCTTGCGCCCGCCTCACCGCGTAGCTGTTAGTAGGCGGCTTGCACGCCCTTGACGGAGCGTTTCTTCATCCAGGGCATCAGGCCGCGGAGGCGTTCGCCGGTTTTTTCGATGGAGTGCTGCTCGCCTTTTTTGAGGAGGGCGTTGTATTTTTTGTAGCCGCCCTTGTATTCGGCGACCCAGCCTTTGGCGAACTTGCCGGATTGAATGTCCTTCAACGCCGTCTTCATCCGCTTTTTCACGCTGGCATCAATGATCTTCGGGCCGACGCTGACGTCGCCCCACTTGGCGGTTTCGGAGATCGAAAAGCGCATGCCGCTGATGCCGGCCTCGTTCATCAAGTCCACGATCAACTTCAGTTCGTGCAGGCATTCGAAGTAGGCCATCTCGGGCTGGTAACCGGCCTCGACCAGCACCTCGAAACCGGCCTGCACGAGCGCGCTCGCGCCGCCGCACAACACGGTTTGTTCGCCGAAAAGATCCGTTTCGGTTTCTTCCTTGAACGTGGTTTCAATCACACCGGCGCGGGTGCCGCCGATGCCCTTGGCCCAGGCCAGCGCGATTTTTTTGGCGTCCTTGCCGGGATTCTGGTAAACGGCGATCAAGGCGGGCACGCCCTTGCCTTCGGTGAATTGACGGCGGACGATGTGTCCCGGTCCCTTGGGCGCGACGAGGATGACGTTCACGTTTTTGGGCGGCACGACGGTTTTGAAATGGATGGCGAACCCGTGCGAGAACAACAGCGTCTTGCCTTTGGTGAGGTTCGGCTCGATGTCCTTTTCGTAAGCGGCGGGTTGCTTGGTGTCCGGCAAGGCGACAAAGATGACGTCTGCGCGGCGCACGGCCTCGGCGGTGGTGTACACCTCGAACCCGCGTTCCTTCGCGACGGCGATGGACTTGCTGCCCTCGTAGAGTCCGATGATGACGTTGAGGCCGCTCTCCTTGAGGTTCAGTGCGTGGGCATGGCCCTGGGAGCCGAAGCCGAGGACAGCGAGGGTTTTGTTTTTCAGCACGCTCAGGTCAGCGTCTTTGTCGGAATATACTTTTGCAGGCATTTATTTATGGGAGGGTTTTGAGTTAAATTACAGATTGTAAATCAAGCTTTGCGCGGCAGCGCCACCTTGCCGGTGCGGGTCAGGGCGAGCACGCCGAAGGTTTTCATCAGGCCGAGAAATTTTTCGACCTTGCTTTCGTTGCCGGTGATTTCGATGGTCAGGCTCTTGGGCTGGACGTCCACGATTTTGGCGCGGAAAATGTCGGTGATCTGCATGACCTCGGCGCGGGACTTGGAATCCACGGAGACTTTGACCAGCACCAGTTCGCGGTCAATGTATTCATCCTGCCGGAAATCCTGGACGTGGATGACGTTCACCAGCTTTTCAAGCTGCTTGACGATCTGGTCGAGCGTGGCGTCGTCGCCGCGGGTGACGATGGTCATGCGCGAGGTGGCGGGATCTTCGGTCGGGCCGACATTGAGGGTGTCAATGTTGTAACCGCGGCCGCTGAACAACCCGGCGACGCGCGTGAGCACGCCGAACTTGTTTTCCAC
Organism: Pedosphaera sp.; assembly: GCA_028293265.1. Next base: position 3,833 of record JAQGPB010000295.1, read on the forward strand.
CAACACAGATATTGTATGTCTCATAATGGCCCGAAACCGGTTCGGGGGTGGAAAAGCTAGCAACGAGGCCGGGTGCGGTCAATTTGCAATTTTGGAGGGCAAACGCCTTAACGCTGCCGAGCCAGAGGCTCGACGCTACACGCGGGCGACGGGTGGTTCTTTGGGGCGGGCGCGGAATCAAATTTAGCGAGATTTAGCGAGATTTAGCGAGAAACTCCGCGCGGAAATGGTCGAGGGCTGAAAATGGTTGAGAGTTGATGGTTGAGGGTTGATGGTGGGACGGGCCGGGTGAACCGCCTCTTTGGAGCACCGGCCAATGATATTTTTCTCAAATTAAGCCCGAATAGGCCCGAATAAGCCCGAATAGCCTGTACAAAACCAAAATGTGTACGGGCTTTTTGGGGGACTGCCCGGCTTTGGGCACGCCACATAAATTTTTTTATTTATGCGGAAAAAGGCGGAAAAAGGCGGAAAAAAGCGGGTACGGGGCGCGCTGGCGTGAACTTTGGCTCTTTCCTGCCAGGATGATGATTCGCGGGGCTTCATTTTGCGACCGACAACCCGCTGCCAGATGTCAAAGATCAATGACTTTCTCCTCCAGCACTGCCAATCCTGACCGGCAGGATGGTAGGCGGAAGGAGGGGCTTTATTCAAGAAGTTTCGGGCTTTTTGGGTTGCCAAAACATGAAAACCAGGCTTGCCTGCGTTTTTGAAAAAGATTAAAAATGCAAAATAGTTGTCCTGATGCCGTTTGGCCATTCGTTGTAGCTTTGAACGGACAATAAAATCATCAATCAAGAATCAAGACAAAGGCACTCTATGAGCAAATCGAAGAAAACCACGCCGGCAAACATCATCTGGTTCGAAATCCCGGCGGACAGCCTCGAACGCGCGAAAAAGTTCTACGGCGCGTTGTTCGGCTGGAAGATCAATGCCTTTCCCGGAATGACGGATTACCTGCATATTGACACCGGCGGCGGCGATGACACGCCCGACGGCGGGATGATGCCGCGCAAGCATCCGACGCAAACGATAACCAACTACGTCCGTGTGGCTTCGGTGACCAAATCCATGGCGAAGGTCAAGAAACTCGGCGGCGAGGTCTGCATGCCCAAGACGGCGGTGCCGCAAATGGGGTATTTCGCAATTTGCAAGGACACGGAGAACAACTCGTTTGCCCTCTGGGAAGTCAACGACAAGGCAAAATAATTGTCCTGATTCGATTCGCCCGTTCGTCGTATTATTGACGGGCAAATTTTGCAACCAAATATAAATATTATGAGCAAAGAAACACAAAATGGCTACATGCTGATTTTTCGCGGAACTGACTGGTACAAAGGTCTTTCGCCGGAGCAAATGCAACAGGTCGCCGACCAGTGGATGGCCTGGTTCAAGCGGTTGACCGACCAGGGCAAGGTGATCGCGGGAAACCCGCTGGAAGCCGAAGGCAAGATTGTCTCGGGCAAAAACGGGCGGGTGGTGGCGGATGGTCCGTTTGCTGAATCCAAGGAAACCATCGGCGGTTATTTTCTGCTCAAGGTCGGCTCGATGGACGAAGCGCTGGCCATCGCGAAGGAATGTCCGGGATTGTCCTATGGCATCCGGGTGGAAGTGCGCCCTGTGGCGGCGGAATGTCCCATCGCCGAAGTCATTCGGTCCGAAGCGCAACTGGCGAAGGTCTGAACGACTCCACACCAAACCAAGAAAATTCGCATGGCGCACTATATTGATGGCTTCGTTCTCCCCGTTCCAAAGAAAAACATTGCCGCCTACCGTCGCCTGGCGCAGCGGGCGAGCAAGATCTGGCGCGAGCATGGCGCGCTCGAATACCGCGAGTGCGTCGGCGACGACCTTGATGTGAAGTTCGGTGTTCCCTTCCCGCGCGGAATCAAAGCCAAGCCGGAGGAGACCGTAGTATTCGCGTGGATTGTTTACAAGTCGCGCGGGCATCGCGACCGCGTCAATGCCAAGGTGATGAAAGACCCGCGCATTGCAAAGATGTGTGATCCAAAGGACATGCCGTTCGACTGCAAGCGCATGCTCTACGGCGGATTCAAGACGCTCGTTGAGGCATGAGCGGCATGGCCCCAAAATAATGGGCGCCCAGGACACAATAAAAAAGAATCAGGACTGTTCGATCAACCCTCCAGTCCCCGAAATTAGAAAAAGACAGATGCAAAAAATCACGCCATTCCTGTGGTTCAACGACAACGCCGAGGAGGCGGTGAAGTTCTATACGTCCATCTTCAAAAATTCCAAGATCAAGAAAATTGCGCGTTACGGCGAAGAAGGCGAAAAGGTCTCTGGACGGCCGAAGGGATCGGTGATGACAGTTGCATTTGAGCTGGAGGGCCAGGAATTCGTGGCGCTCAACGGCGGTCCGCAGTTCAAATTCACCGAGGCCGTGTCGTTCGTCGTGAACTGCAAGACGCAGGCAGAAGTGGACAAGTATTGGAAGAAGCTGTCCGCCGGCGGGAAAGAGGTGCAGTGCGGCTGGCTGAAGGACAAATACGGACTGGCTTGGCAGATCGTGCCGACGATTTTGCCCGAACTGTTGAAAGACAAGGACCCGGCGAAAGCGCATCGCGTCATGCAGGCCATGCTTCAAATGGTCAAGCTGGACATCAAAAAATTGAAACAGGCTTCTGCCTCAAAGAGCAAAACCAACAACCACAAAAAACAATAGGAGCAACCAATGAGCGGAGTACGAGTATTGGTAGGAACAAAGAAAGGCGCGTTTATTTTGACGGCCGATGGCAAGCGTCAGAACTGGCAGGTCAGCGGACCGCATTTTGCCGGCTGGGAAATGTATCATCTCAAGGGTTCGCCAGTTGAGCCGAACCGCATCTTTGCATCGCAGACGAGCGGGTGGTTTGGGCAGATCATCCAGCGCTCCGATGATGGCGGCAAAACGTGGGAGACGCCGGGAAGCAAGCCGGAGGAGCTGAAGGGAGAGGGCGGCATGCCCAAGGGCGAGAGCAACAAATTTGTTTATGAAGGCGAGGTCGGCACGCACAAGTGGTATGACGGCACGCAGCATCCCTGGGAGTTCAAGCGCATCTGGCATGTCGAACCGTCATTGACCGACCCGGACACTGTTTACGCCGGCGCGGAAGACGCGGCGATTTTCAAGTCCACGGATGGCGGCAAATCGTGGAAGGAACTTTCCGGCCTGCGCAAAGCGAAAGCCAATCTCTGGCAGCCCGGCGCGGGCGGCATGGCCGTGCATACCATCCTGCTCGATCCCAAGAATGCGAACCGGATTTACATCGCCATCTCGGCGGCGGGCGCATTCCGTACCGATGACGGCGGGAAAACCTGGCGACCCATCAATCGCGGCCTGAAATCCAATTACGAACTGCCCGATCCCGACGCCGAGGTCGGCCACTGCGTTCATCGCATCGCCCTGCACCCGTCGCGACCAGACGTGTTGTTCATGCAGAAGCACTGGGATGTGTTGCGCACCGACAACGCAGGCGACCAGTGGAGCGAGGTCAGCGGAAACTTGCCGTCCGATTTCGGTTTCCCGATTGACGTTCATGCGCACGAGCCGGAAACCATTTACGTGGTGCCGATCAAGAGCGACTCTGAACATTTCCCGCCGGACGGGAAGCTGCGGGTATATCGCAGCCGCACCGGTGGAAACGAATGGGAAGCGCTCACGAAAGGACTGCCGCAGAAGGATTGTTACGTCAATGTGCTGCGCGACGCGATGGCCGTTGATTCGCTCGATGAGTGCGGCGTGTATTTTGGCACCACCGGCGGCCAGGTTTATGGCTCGGCTGATGGCGGCAATTCTTGGAACGCGATCGTGCGCGATCTTCCGGCTGTTTATTCAGTCGAGGTTCAGACGCTACGGTGATGCGAGTGGTGCTGCCATATCATTTGCGCAATCTGGCGCGCGTTGAGGGCGAGGTGGAACTGGAGGCCGGCAATCCGGCAACGGTGGCCTCGGTGCTGGATGCGCTCGAAGCGCGTTATCCGGTGCTGCGCGGGACAATTCGCGATCATGATACCATGAAGCGCCGGCCATTTATCCGATTTTTTGCGTGCAAGGAAGATCTGTCCCTTGAGCCGCCGGATACGAAGCTGCCGGACGCGGTCATGAATGGCGTTGAGCCGTTCCTAATTGTCGGGGCCATGGCCGGTGGCTAAGCGGGTGAGCAAAAGAAAGGTCGCAAATGATCAGTGTTACGCCCGCCCTCACCCCGGCCCTCTCCCCCAGGAGAGGGAGAATCATTTGCCGCCGCTTGGGGGCAAAGGGCATCATCGGTTTTCGCCGCCGGTCATGGCCGCTGTCTAGCTCGTTGAGGCGTGACATTTCTTTTGCCAAGCCGCTTAGAGAATTAAGATAAAAAAACAAATTGTGTCACGATCCATCACCGGTTGTTCCGGCTGGGCGGCGGAGCAACCAAAACAAAAAAATCCCTATGAAAAAGAAATCCATGCTCAGCAAAATCCTCCTCGGCCTTGCCGCCGTCATAATCATATTTCTCATCATCGTGGCGCTGCAACCCGCGCAATATTCTGTCACCCGTTCGGTCAGCGTGGCTGCGCCGCCCGAGGCAGTCTTCCCGCATGTGAACGAACTTAAAAAATGGGAACCGTGGAATCCCTTCGCGAAGCTCGATCCCGCAATCAAGATGACATACGAAGGCAAGCCGGCCGGCGTCGGCGCCAGTTATTCCT
>JAQGPB010000341.1 GCA_028293265.1 Pedosphaera sp.
TCATGCCGATGACTCCGCGCCCGCCACGGCGCTGTGCGCGATAGGAACTCACGTTGGTGCGCTTGATCAACCCGCTGTGCGTGATGGTGATGATGACCCCTTCGTTCGCGATCAAATCTTCGATGGCAATTTCGCCTTCATCGGGAACCAGTTCGGTCAGTCGCGGCGTGGCATGCTTTTCCTTGATGGCCTGCAACTCGGCCTTGATAATCGCGAGCACTCGCGATTCCTTGGCGAGAATGTCGAGCAAGTCCTTGATCTTCTCCAGCAATTCGCCGTACTCGGCCCGCACCTTGTCAATTTCCAGGCCGGTCAACTGGTAAAGGCGCAGTTCCAAAATCGAGTTGGTCTGAGCCTCGCTGAAAGCATAACGTCCGTTGATTAGCCGCGCTTCGCTCCGGATGAGGATGCCCAAACGCTCCACCTGCGCGCGGGCGAATTCAAAAGCGAGCAGCTTGATCCGCGCCTCGTCGCGATTGGCTGAACCGCGAATAATGCGGATGAATTCGTCCATGTTGGCAAGCGCGATGAGATAGCCTTCGAGTGTTTCGGCGCGCTCCTCGGCCTTCTTCAAATCAAATCGCGTGCGCCGCATGACGACTTCGCGGCGGTGCTCAATGTAACATTGGATGATTTCCTTCAGCGTGAGCGTCTTGGGCCGTCCATGATCAATCGCCAGTGAATTGACACTGAACGAAATCTCCATCTGCGTATGTTCGTAAAGTTTGGCGATGACCACCTTGGGCACGGCCTCGCGCTTCAACTCGATGACAATCCGGCAATTCTCGTCGGACTCATTGCGCATCGCGGATATCTCGGTGATGACTTTGTCATTCACCAAGGCGGCAATCTGTTCTTCCAGCGCCGCGCGGTTGACGTTGAAGGGAATTTCCGTGATGACCAGTTGTTCGCGGTTGCCCTTCAGTTCCTCCACGCCCATGCGGCCGCGCAGTTTCAGACCGCCCTTGCCGGTCTCAAAATATTTCTTGATGCCCTCGATGCCGCAAATAAAACCGCCCGTCGGAAAGTCCGGTCCCTTGATGAACTTCATCAGTTGCGGGATCGTGATGGCGGGATCGTCAATTTGCGCGCAGATTCCGTCCACCACTTCGCCGAGATTGTGCGGCGGCATGTTGGTAGCCATGCCGACGGCGATCCCCGTGCCACCATTAATCAGCAGGTTCGGAAAAGCTGCCGGAAACACTTTGGGCTCGGTAAGTCGTTCATCATAATTCGGCACGAAATCCACCGTGTCCTTTTCCATGTCGGACATGAGCAAGGCGCCCAGATGGGTAAGCCGCGCCTCGGTATAACGCATGGCCGCCGGCGGGTCGTTTTCCACGGAGCCAAAATTGCCCTTGCCATCCACGAGCTTCTCGCGCATCGCCCAGGCCTGGGCCATGTGCACCAGCGTCGGGTAAATGACCGCCTCCCCGTGCGGGTGATAATTACCCGAAGTGTCGCCGCAGATTTTGGCGCACTTGATATGCTTGCGCCCGGGAAACAGCGACAGGTTTTCCATCGCGTAAAGGATGCGCCGCTGCGAGGGCTTGAGTCCGTCCCGCACATCGGGCAACGCGCGCGAGATGATGACGGACATCGAGTAATCCAGAAAGGAATTGCTGATCTCCTCGGCGACGTTGATCTTCTTGATCTGTTCGCCGGCGGTATAAGCGCCGCCTGAAGGGGAGGAGGATGTCGGTGGTGGGAGGTTGGGCTCGTTATTGTCTGGCATGATGCGGTCGTAAAAATGTTAATGGACGGTCAGACGTCCAGGTTGCGGACATTCAGCGCGTTGTCCTCGATATATTTTTTGCGGGGCTCCACTTCCTCACCCATGAGTTCGCTGAACATCTTCTCCGCCTCAATGGCGTCGCCGATATCAATTCGCAGCAGCTTCCGCTTGGCAGGGTTCATCGTGGTCTCGAAAAGTTCCTTGGCATCCATTTCACCTAGGCCCTTGAACCGGTACATTTGAATGCCCTTTTTGCCGATGGCTTTGACCGAGTTGAGGATTTCTGGAATCGAAAATAACGGCGTCGAAGTGGCGCGCTCCCCCTCGCCTTCGATCAATTCAAACAATGGCCGGTCTTGCGCGGCATAATGATCCACGGCCAGGCCCGTTTTGCTCAGTTTGCCCAGCAATTCGGCAATAGCCTTGCTTTCGAGATGCAAATTGGAGACCTTTGCGCGCCGGGACGGAGCGTCTTTCTTGCGTTCGAGTTCAGTATCGCCGCCAAATAAATCAACATTGGCGGCCTTGAACGACTCCAATTCCTCGTTGGTCAGAAAATAATGCACGCTCTCGTCGTTGCCCTTGCGGACTTTCACCATGTGTTGCGGCAGAGCGCCATCTGGCGCGCGCTTCTCGACAAAGTCTGCAAAATCACCGCCGAGGCGGCGGATAAAGGTGGCGTGCTTGTCCAATGATTCAAGCAACGTCAGGATTTCCTCAAGTTGCTTAGGGGTGAACTCGCGGCCGTCGGCGAGATTTTTCAGCTTCACTTCCTCCGTCCCGTTTTGCAGCAGGATGCGGTTAAGCTGAACATCATCGTCAATATAGTCCGTCCGCTTCTTGCGGGTGATGGAATAAAGGGGCGGCTGGGCAATATAAACATAGCCTTGCTTCACCAATTGCGGCATCTGCCGGTAAAAGAACGTGAGCAGCAAGGTGCGGATGTGCGAACCGTCCACGTCGGCATCGGTCATGATGATGATTTTGAAATAACGCAGCTTTTTCAGATCGAACGCCCCCTCGCCCTCGCCATCACCGATGCCCGTGCCAATGGCGGTGATCATGGTCCGAATTTCATTGTTTTGGAGCACCTTGTCGAGACGGGCCTTCTCGACGTTTATCAACTTGCCGCGAATCGGCAAAATCGCCTGAAACTTGCGGTCACGGCCCTGCTTGGCAGAGCCACCGGCGGAATCACCCTCGACAATGTAAAGCTCCGTATTTTCCGGATCGCGATCTGAACAATCAGCCAGCTTACCCGGCAAACCGCCGCCCGTAAGCGCCGATTTACGCACGGCTTCGCGCGCCTTGCGCGCCGCTTCCCGGGCGCGCGCTGCGTTCAGCCCCTTGTCCACAATGCGTTTCGCCACGGGCGGATTCGCATCGAAATAACTCATCAAACCTTCATAGGAAACCGAACTTAAAATGCCCTCAACCTCAGGCGACAGCAATTTCTCCTTGGGTTGATTGTTGAACTTGGGATCCGGATGCTTGATGGATATCACCGCCACGAGACCTTCCAAAAGGTCATCACCCGTGATGGACGGATCTTTGTCCTTCAACAAATTGTTTTGCTTCGAATATTGATTCACCGCCCGCGTCAGCGCGGAACGAAATCCCGCGATATGTGTTCCGCCATCGGGATTGTTGATCGTGTTGGTGTAACCAAGCAATTGCGAGGTGTAGCTGTCGTTATATTGCATCGTCAAATCAACCATGATGTCCGCAGTGCGGTTCACGCCTTCCACTTGGAATTGATGCGGACGCTTCCCCGCCAACGAGATCGGCTTGGGATGCAAAACCTCCTTGCCCCGGCTCAACAATTTCACGAACTCCTCGATGCCATCCTTAAAATAAAATCGCTCCAGCTTTCACTCCCCCTGACGTTCATCGGTGAAAACAATTTCAAGCCCTGAATTTAGAAAGGCCAGTTCGCGCAGTCGTTGCATGACGCGGTCCGACTTGAACTCGATGGTTTCCTTGAAGATTTCCGCGTCCGGCTTGAACGTCACCAGCGTGCCCGTTCCCTTGGCCTTGCCAATGATTTCGAGTTTCTTGGTTGTCTTCCCGCGCTCGAATTCCATGTGATACACCTGCCCTGCGCGCGACACTTCCACCTCGAACCATTCGCTAACCGCGTTCACGCACTTCGCGCCGACGCCGTGGGTGCCGCCGGAATAAGTATAGCCGCCCTGCCCGTATTTGCCGCCGGAATGCAGCGTGGTGAGCACCATTTCGACCCCGGGAATCTTGTAGATCGGATGAATGTCCACCGGGATGCCGCGGCCGTCGTCGCGGATGGAAATCGAGCCATCCAAATGGATCGCCACCTCAATGTGATTGCAAAAGCCCGCCAGATGTTCGTCCACGGAATTATCCAGCACCTCGGTGACGCAATGATGCAGAGCGCGTTCATCGGTGCCGCCGATATACATTCCCGGCTTCTTGCGGACGGCCTCGAGGCCCTCCAGTTTACCCAGCTTTGAAGAGTCGTAACTATCTGGTATTTCCGGCATTGCACTCACAGATGATTCTTCCATTAATTCGTTCTTTTTTGACATAGAGATGGCGGCCCACAGCGAACTTTTTCAGCCCGAAATTGATGCCAAAATATACAAAATTATGGCTTCCGGCACAACCATTATTTATTGGAATTTTGGGCCTGAAAACACCATTAGTTGTGGGGTCGCCACCGGTTTAACCTAACATATTGGGGCATTCGGGATTGAAAGCAGCTTCCCCGGTTAAAAAGCGTAAATTAAGGACTTTTGCCGCGAGAATTGGGGCGTTTGAGCAGCTTTGTGTACTGCCAAAGATCCGCGCCAAAACCAGAATTTTCAACCAGAAACCAGCTAACATTCAGCCCCCTAATATTCCATGGACAAGCAAGTTATGCAAACCAGCGACTGGAATTATTGAAGGATGGGTGCGAACTTTTCTTAGAGGGCAATTGTCCCTTCTCCGGCGGGTGCAACTGACGGTGGCCGGGAAATTCGGGAGACTGGCGTTATGTTAAAAGTTGAATTTACAGATGAAGAGCGGGAGATCCTCAATCAGATATTGCTTAGCGCCCTGACGACGCTGGAGGTTGAGCTTCATCGCACTGATGATCTGCGGTATAAAGAACGGTTGGAACACCGTTCCGACGTGCTCCAAAGGCTGATGGCCAAAGTGATGCAACCAGTGCCGGGCGCAGCCTGACCGCTCTTCAAAAAATCGAAACCGGGCATATTCCCCATAACACAACTGTTTATTTGTCCGATATTGGGGGAGAAAAGTTGTACAGGTTGTACTTAACCGGACCGATTCATTCAACCACTGTGGCTGTTGAACAGATCTGGTGGAAAGGGAGGTTTTTATGGGAGTTGTGTTTGAAGCCGGGGTTCGTAACCGCGTTTACGCCCGATCCTATTTTCTAATCGTCCTGTTGCTTTTGGCGGCTCCGCTAAATGCGCTGGCCCATGCCCGAATGGTGCGTTCTTCGCCTACGCCGGGGGATGTGGCGCAGCCGCCGGGCAAGGTCGAGCTTTGGTTCAACGAAATGTTGGACGGGCATTTTAACTCCATCGAGGTGTTTCCAGCCGCGCAATTGAACGCCCGTCCGCGCGCCAGCCTGACGCATGGCGATCCCAAGGTTGATGCCGTTGACCGCACACACCTGAGCGTGATGCTGAAGCCGATGGTGCCGGGGGATTATTTCGTCGAGTGGCGGGTGCTTTCCCTGGATGGGCACAGTGCTCCCGGACGATTTGAATTCCATGTGGCCGCCCCAAAGTAAGCGCGGGTTCACCTTCAATAGCTGCTCCGGATGGAACACTCCGCTCTCCATGCATTTGAATTGGTGGGACAAGTTATTGCGCTGGGCGGGGTATTTCTAGTCGTCGGTCTGATCCAACCGGCGGTTCGAGCGTTGGCACCGGACGACAATGGAAATGTATTGAGCTTGGCGCTGCAATCAAGCGTTGAGCGCTGGATTTTCCGGGGCGCGTTGATCGCGGCGGCGGCGACATTTCTCGATCTCCTCGTGGAAGTCGCGGAGGCGCAGGGAAAAACAGTGTTTGGCGGCTTGCACTTGAACTTGTTGGAGCAATTCGCGACGGAAACAACGGTGGGACGGCTTGAGTTGGCGCGGATAGTTGTGTTGTTGCTCACGGCTGGAGCAACGCAACTGAGGGGCAGTTTTAAATGGTGGTTGATTGGGCTGGGCGCGTTCGGCGCGATTTTCCTGACCAGCATGGTCAGCCACTCTGCGGCACGGCCCACCGGCCGATGGCTCGGTGTGACGGCCCAAGTGGCACATATTACCACGGCGGCTTTGTGGTTGGGAATTCTGGCCCAGCTCCTTGGCGCCCGTTCTTGGATTCAGGGCAAAGCCGGCCGGGCGAACGCCGGTTTGGTTGCGGAAATCGTCCTTCGCTTTTCACCTCTGGCCCTGACGGTCACCTCCTTGCTCGCGTTGTCGGGCTTATTTATGGTCGTCCGTCTCGCCGGAGGACTCGGTGGCTTGTTGACCTCGGCATATGGTTTGACTCTGCTTGTAAAAATGACCCTGCTCGCGCCGGCTCTGGTGGCC
>JAQGPB010000369.1 GCA_028293265.1 Pedosphaera sp.
GAATTGGCGGTCTTCGTGGGTAAGTCGCCGTAACAAGGGGCGATTGTCATTGCGAGCGCGAAACAGGGTGCAAGCCAGGTTTTCATAAGTGTCAAAAAAATCATTTCCGCCTTGCTATTGGTTGGGCTGGCCGCGTTAACATGGCAGGGCCAATGCGGCTTGCGTTGTCGCGGGTTTCCCTCCTGTTAAAAGGTTTCACCCATTGAGAGGGAATGCAAGTAAAGCCTCAGTTTTATGTTAAATTTTGTTCATCCGGGTCATTCACCCGGGGTCGAAAGCGACTCATATGATTGCTGAAAGCATCCCAAGTCCTATCGCTGTCCCCGTCTCGTTACAGCGGGAAATCGAGAAGCGGGGGGAGGAGATTTTTGCCCTGATGCGGGGGGAAAGCACCGGGGTCTTCAGCCCAAAGAACATCACCGGCCGTCTGATGGACTGGTCCATGCGCAATGAGGCGCTGAAGGTGCAGCTTTTTCGCTTCGTGGATGTTTTGCCGACCTTGAACTCCTCGCGGGAGATTGCCCGGCATGCTTACGAATACCTGGGCAAGGACGCCAGCGGACTCCCGGCATTGGTGCAATGGGGTGTCCGGCTTTCGCCCAAAATCCCGTGGCTGACGGCGTTCGCGGCGCGGCGCGGCGTGGCGCAGATGGCGCGCACGTTCATCCTGGCGCGGAACGGCGCGGAGGCGACGCCGGCATTGCGCAAAATGCGCGGGGAGCCGCTGGCTTTCACCGTGGATATTCTTGGCGAAACGGCCATCAGCGAAATCGAGGCGGAACATTATCAGGCGCGTTATCTGGAATTGATCGAGAGCCTGGCGCGGGAGGCGAAGCATTGGCCGCAGGTGAAGCAGATTGATTGCGACGAACGCGGACCGATTCCCAAGGTGAATATTTCTGTCAAGGTCTCCGCCCTATACTCGCAGATTCGCGCTACGGACCCGGAAGGGGCCATCAAGCAGCTCAGCGCGCGATTGCGTCCGTTGCTTTTGGCGGCAAAAGAGCGCGGGGTGTTCATCAACTTTGACATGGAAAGCACCGCGTTGCGCGACGTGACGTTTGAATTGTTCAAACGGCTGCTGGATGAGCCGGAGCTGCGGGATTATGCGGATGCCGGGATTGCGTTGCAGGCGTACTTGCGGGATGCGGACCGCGACCTGGAAGGACTGCTCGACTGGGCCAAGGCGCGTGACCGGCGCATCACGATCCGGCTGATCAAGGGCGCGTATTGGGATTACGAAACGGTGCTGGCGCGGCAGAAGGAGTGGCCGATCCCGGTGTTTCAACGCAAGGCGGACACGGACGCAAATTATGAACGGCTGGCGCGGCGGATGCTGGAGAACCCGCGGCATATCAACTGCGCTTTTGCCACGCACAACGTGCGGAGCATCGCGGCCTGCGTGTCGTACGCGGAACGGCTCGGTCGCGCGCCGGCGAGCTATGAATTTCAAATGCTGCACGGGATGGCGGAGCCGATCAAACGCGCGATGGTCAAGCTCGGTTTTCGCGTAAGGGATTATTGCCCCGTGGGTGAAGTTTTGCCGGGGATGAGTTATCTCGTGCGGCGATTGCTGGAAAACACTTCGAACGAAGGATTTTTGCGGGCCACCTTCAACGAGGGACTTTCGCCAAAGGAGTTGTTGCGCGATCCGGCGGAAGTTGGGCGGGAGGAAAATGAGAAATTGCCGGGAAACATCGAACATCGAACATCGAACATCGAACATCGAAAGGAAGAAACTGGTAGCGATCACCGCGTTGTTTCACCCAGTGACAAAGAAGGAGCAAGTATGGACGACATGTATTTCAAGAATGAGCCGATGACGGATTTTACCGTGGCGGCGAACCGGGAGCGGATGCGGAACGCGCTGGCCGAAGCGCGCCTGGGGTTGGGCCGCAAATATCCGCTGATCATCGGCGGTCGGGAATCGTGGACAGATGAGGAGATCAATTCGGTCAATCCGGCGCGGCCCGACGAAATCATCGGGCGCGTGGCGAAGGGGACGCGGGCCGATGCGGATGCGGCGTTGGACAGCGCGCGCGCGGCGTTCCGCGATTGGAGCCGGACAAGCGTGGAGGAGCGTGCCCGCGTGCTGGAACGCGCGGCGGAATTGATGCGCCAGGAGCGGTTTCAACTGATGGCGTGGGAAATTCTTGAGACGGGCAAAAATTGGACCGAGAGCGACGGAGACGTGGCCGAGGCGATTGATTTTTGCAATTTTTACGCGCGTGAGATGCGGCGCATTGCGTCGCACAATTACGCCGTGCCGGGCGAGACGAGCGTGAACCACTACATTCCGCGCGGGATTGCGGTGGTGATTGCGCCGTGGAATTTTCCGCTGGCGATCCTTTGCGGGATGACGACGGCGGCGCTGGTCGCGGGCAACACGGTGATCATGAAACCGTCGGAGCAATCGTCGGTGACCGGGTGGCGGTTCATGGATATTTTGCGGCGGGCAGGCGTGCCGGCGGGAGCGGTCAATTTTCTGCCGGGACCCGGCGAGGAAGTGGGCGCGTATCTGGTGGAGCATCCGCAGGTGAACGTGATTGCGTTCACGGGTTCGCGCGAGGTGGGGTTGAAGATTTACGAAGCGGCCGGGCAGACCAAGCCGGGGCAGAAGCAGTTGAAACAGGTGATTTGCGAAATGGGCGGCAAGAACGCGCTCATCATTGATTCCGACGCGGACCTGGATGAGGCGGTGCCGGCGGCGTTGTATTCGGCGTTTGGTTACCAGGGGCAGAAATGTTCGGCGCTGTCGCGGCTGATTTTGTTGCAGGAGAATTATGATCGCGTGGTGGAGCGTTTGCTGGCGGCGGCGGCGAACCTGGAGGTGGGCATGCCGGAGGAACCGGGAACGGCAGTGGGTCCGGTGATTGACCAGGCGGCTTACAAACGCATTCTCGCTTTCATCGAGACTGGCAAAAAGGAAGGAAAGGTCGCGTTCCAGGGAAAAGTGCCGGCGGGCGAGGGCTATTTCATTCCGCCGACGATTTTCACGGACGTTTCGCCCCAGGCTCGGGTTGCGCAGGAGGAGATTTTTGGGCCGGTGTTGTGCGTATTGAAAGCGGCGAGTTTGGACGAGGCGATTGCCTGGGCGAATGACACGCCGTATGCGTTGACGGGCGGATTTTTTTCACGGAGTCCGGGCAACATCGAGCGCGTGCGGGCGGAACTGGAAGTGGGCAACCTGTATATCAATCGCGGCATCACCGGGGCGATGGTGGCGCGGCATCCGTTCGGCGGGTTCAAGATGTCCGGCGGCGGAACGAAGGCGGGCGGGCGGGATTATCTGCGGCATTTTCTGCTCCCGCGCGTGGTGACGGAGAATACGATGCGACGGGGGTTTGCGCCGGAAGAGTGAGGCGTTAAATACTCAAGCACCCAAGTACCCAAGTACCCAAGGAAGCACCAAGCGCCAACCCTCCAATTGGGAGCTTGCGGGCGAGTTCGGGCTGTTTCCCAACCTCAACGAGGTTGTGCCGCAAAGCCCAGCGGTTGGCTCGATTCCGAGAGAGCCTACCCTGGGAAATCGCACCGATGTCGTCGCAACCTCGAAGAGGTTGTGGCTCCCGGTCCGACCGACGGCTTGGCCACAACCTCGTTGAGGTTTAAAAAGTACCGCGCCCGCTTAGCTTTTGCTGGACAAACCTTTTTGACCGGCGCAAGGTCAAGGGCATGAAGGAGCTCTCGCAGCACCGAGCGGTTGAATAATAGTGTCAAACGTCCTCGAACCATGAGCGAGAAACCACGCAGGTCTTTGAAGCGAAAAATCTTGATCTGGGTTATCCGCGCGGTTTGTCTGTCGATTATGTTGGCGATGCTTGATTGCTGGTCGGCGTGTTATATGCGCTGCACAGTGTTCAGCATTACGCAATTCAAGTTAAAAGATGGCGGCACGACTGGCTCGGTGGGCTTTGGTTATTTTCTGACGTATTATCGCGAACTGGGCGGCCCACTCGAAGGGCCAGTGATTTGGTTTTGGTTCAGTCCAGTTGTCATTGATGCAGCGCATCCCGGCATACGGTTTCATTGGATCTGGGCACTTCCCAATGACGCCTGACAACAAATTGTCCGAAAATTGTTTCCAATCTCGAAGAGCTGAAGCATCTCATTGCGCGTTTTTCCTTCCCAAGGTAGGCCCGCAAGACCGGGAGCGGGCCAACCTTGGGCTTTGTTCCGCAACCTCGTTGAGGTTGGGAATTGGCTATGGGCGATTCTGAAGAGGTGGATCTGTAACTGAGGAACATTTGGAGGTTGGTGTTTGGAGTTTCTCTGGATGTTGGAGCTTGGTGCTTGGTGCTTTTCATTCTGTGGCTTTGCATTTCCCCACGGTTGTGCTAAAACTTAAATAGCGAGAGTTCTGACG
>JAQGPB010000376.1 GCA_028293265.1 Pedosphaera sp.
AATCGCGCTCGGTGAAGTTGGTGAGTGGATTGTTGAATATTTCTTCCGTTACTGAAGGAAGCTGAGCCGCCTTCCAGCGTTGATGGAGGCGGAACTGAACGTTCTTCTCGTCCACCGGCTGGGTTTCCAAGTGTCGGGTAAGGGCGGCGATTTGCATCGCGTCATCCTTTAAAATCGGTTCACCAATGGAAATGCGCCCACCGGGCTTGAGCATCCGATGGAACTGCCTCACTGAGGCAGCTTTGTCAGTAATGTAGGCCAACACGGCCCTGGTCGTAAGAACGTCCGACGATGCAGCCGCGATACCCTCGAGTTGCTCTGTGGGAGATGGGAGAAAGGTGCAGCGACCACGCAGCCCGCTTCAACGTGAGCAATTGAGTTGCTATTCGGACGATTTTGACAAATCGCATATTGAAGCGGCGTGAACGCCGCGCTCCGCCTGCCACTTATGAGATTACTTGTAGCATGCTGGCATCCGCTTTGTTACGTTTGGAATGCCTTGTAAAATGTATGCAAACTCGTACCCCCATCCGGCGCATGGATTTCTGGATGTGCTGCGTTGGCAATTGGGGCTGGGTCCACGCGAAGCTTCACCATTCGCACCCGGCGATTTGCCGCCTTACAAACCGCAATCATGCACGCCGGAAGGCACCCGTCTGGCTCATCCCAATCCTGAACGCATTCAACTCACCTGGATCGGCCATTCGACGTTTCTGATCCAATATCGCGGACGTAATATTCTGACCGACCCGATTTTTGGAAATTGTGGTCCGTTGCCGTCGAAGCGGTTGCGCCGGGTTGTGGCACCGGGTTTGCCGTTTCGGTCTTTGCCACAAATACACGACGTCCTCATCAGCCACTGTCATTATGATCACCTTGACGCCGCCACGATTGACCTGTTGGGTGGCGGACCAAAATATTGGCTGCCAGCGGGACTGGCCAGGTGGTTTCAAAAACGGGGTATAAACCACTGCCAACAAATGGAATGGGGGCAGTCCGCGACCATGGCTGAGCGGATCGAAGTCCACTGCGTTCCCGCCCAGCACTTTGCCGCGCGCAGCCCGTTTGACCGAAACCGGACCTGGTGGTGTGGGTGGGTAGTTCGCAGTTCCGACCGGTCCATTTATTTTGCGGGAGACACGGGATACTGCCCGGTGTTCCGGGAGATCGGCAAGCATTTTGGCGGATTTGATTTGGCGATGATTCCAATCGGCGCTTATCGTCCCCGCTGGCTTATGCAACCCATGCACGTGGACCCGCGCGAGGCGGTGCAAATTCATCTGGATGTCCATTCCCGCCAGTCAGTGGCCTGTCATTGGGGGACGTTTGCCCTGACGGACGAACCCCTGAACGAGCCGCCCGCACTGCTTGCACGCGCGCTGGCTGATCAATCCATGCCGGCGGAGCAATTCCGCGTGTTACGCTTTGGCGAAACGGTTGAAGTCTGATTCGCCGCCGCTTGAAGCCGCCTGGAGCAGACGGGCCGTGCCAAGGCTGAAACATAAAGAAAAATTCATGCTTTCTTCATCGTCATTTCATTTTCCCTTGGTCTATTGATAATGATGAGAAGTATTAAAGTAATTTTATTGATGGCGGGTTTCGCAGCCATGGCCATTACCACTCGCGCGGCACCGCTCGCAATTGACCCGCGGCAAAGCACGGTTGAAGTGGCTGTCAGTTGCAGCATGGATTCGTTCGTCGGCCATCTGGAAAAATACCAGGCCGCCATTGAATGCGATCCCACGGCGGCCTTGCCGACCAAGGCGGACTTGAGTTTTGATTTTGCCGATCTGAAGACCGGAAAGAAAGATCGCGACAGCGCAATGCTAAAATGGCTTGAATACAGTGCCCATCCCGCAGCGTCATTTCATCTCACCGGCTGGAACCAGGTGGGAACCACCAACATTGGCCTGGGCACGCTGACAATGCATGGCGTCGTGTTGCCGGTGCAAATGCCTGTAGTCATCAACCACGATGACACGGTCTGGTACATTTCCGGTCAAACGCTCATTGACTACCGTGATTTCAAGCTCCCCAAAATTCGCAAGGCTTTGGTTCTGACCGTTAATCCAAAACTAACGGTAAAGTTTCACCTGGTGGGCAAAATCGTCGCCTCGAAATAATTCCCTGCCATTTTCATGCTTTACGTCAAACCCGTGTCGGCCGACATCGAGGCGGAATTGCAGACGGCTTTCACGACCGGCTTGCCATGGGCTGCGGAAACCGAGCCTCATTTGGGTGGAGCACTGCGGCAGACTCTGGACCACCCCGGCAGCCTGGTGCGCGCCCGGCTCGTTTATGAAATGGCCCATGCCTACGGCCTGGCGAACAGCCGCGCGAAGAACCTTGCCGTGGCCATTGAATATTTTCATACGGCATCGCTTCTGTTTGACGATTTGCCGTGCATGGATGACGCCGCAGAGCGGCGTGGTCAGCCTTGTGTACATCACACCCACGGCGAAGCCGCCGCCATTCTCGCGGCGCTGGGATTGGTCAGCCGCGCTTACGCTTTGCTGTGGCAGGCACTGACGGAGTCGTCAGCGGACCGCCAGACGCTTGCCGGCTCTTACGTGGAAAAATGTCTCGGTGTCAATGGGCTGTTGAGCGGGCAGAGCGAAGACCTGCATTACGTCAGCCTGCCGGAATATCGCCGTTCGCCGCAGAAAGTCGCCACCGGTAAAACCGTTTCGCTTATCCGCCTCTCGCTCGTTCTGCCCGCGCTGCTCGCCGGCGTGGAACCGGGAGAAGTGCGTTTATTGGAACGCCTCGCGGTCTTCTGGGGATTGGGCTACCAGATCCTCGACGACTTCAAGGATGTTTACCAGCAAGCGGCGGCCTGTACCGGCAAGACTTCAGCCCGGGATCAGTCTCTCAATCGTCCGAATCTGGTGCTGGCCGTCGGAGCAGACCAGTCCCTTCAGCGACTTGAAAGGCTCATGGGTTTGGGCGACCAGATTTTGAACCGGCTGATGGCGCGGCTGCCGTCCTTGGGTTACCTGAACGAGCTTCGTGGCCGCTTTCGGCAGGAAATCAGCAGGATCAAAGCGATCAATTTTTCCCCAGCCTTATGATTTTCCTGAGGTTAATTCTGACCAACCTGCAACGGCATCGGGTGCGCACGCTGATTGGCATCACGGGCATTGCGTTTAGTGTCGCCGCGATGTTGACGGTGGTCACCATTCTTCAAGGCGCCATTGGAATGTTCGAACACATTCTATCCAACGACAGCGAATTCATCGTCTTTGAAAGGAACGTGTCGGACCTTTTTTTTAGCAGCGTGCCGGATGAGGCGGTCAGGCAGTTAAGCCAGTGGAACATGGTGGAACACGCCCATCCCGTGCTCTTTGGCATCGTGTCGAGCGCGGACCACCCCATCATTACCTGCTTTGGGGTGATGGCGGACGACGCGCGCATCCACAATACGACCTGGCTGGCCGGCAATCGTGACGACTTCGCAAACAATAAGCGCGGCGTGGTGCTGGGAGAACGCGCCGCGGAATTTCTCAAGGCCAAAGTCGGCGCCGAAATTCCCATCGGCCGTGAAACCTTTCCCGTGATTGGCATCCTGAAAACGGCGAACGGCTTTGAGGACGGCGGTGTCTTTATGCCGCTGGTGGCCACCCAGCAATTCTTTCACAAGGAAGGTCTGTCGTCTGTGGCCACTGTCAAACTCAAAAGCGGCGAAGACAAGGCTGCATTCAGACAAGCGGTCTCTGACAAATACCCCGCGCTGATCGCGCTGGAAAACGAGGAGTTCAGCCGGTCGTATTCGCAATTCAAAATCCTCAGGGCGACGGCGTGGGCCGTGGGGTGCTGTGGACTGATTCTGGGGGGGCTTGGAATCGCGAACACGATGATCATGTCTGTGTTCACGCGCATTCGGGAGATTGCCATCCTGCGGGTCAACGGATTCTCCAACGTGCAGATCACCGGACTGATCCTGGGTGAATCCGCCTTGGTGTCAGCCGTGGGGGCAGTCGCCGGGCTGGTTGTCGGGGGGATGCTCGTAGTTGCGCTCAAGTTCGTGCCGATGCTCCACGGTTATGTGGACGCTCATATGCAGGCAAGTGTGGTGCTCGCCGTGGGCGCACTGGCCTGCTTGACGGGCATTGTCGGCGCGCTTTACCCGGCCTTTTATGCCTTGCGAATCCGGCCGGTGGAGGCTTTGCGTTTCGAGTAGCATTCCCAGACCATGTCTCCTTTATCTCCAGTCAAAACAGTCATCCTGCGCGCCGAAAGCGTTTGGAAGAGTTACGACCATGACGCCATCCGAGTGCTCAACGGCGTGGATTTTCATGCGGTGGCCGGCGAAACCGTGGCCCTGTGTGGTCCGTCCGGCTGTGGCAAAAGCACCTTGCTCCATTTGCTGGGCGGATTGGATGTGCCCGATCGTGGTGAAATTACCATTTGCGGAACATCATCCCGTCAAAGCGGGGACTTGCTGCGGTTGCTGAGACATGAGGTGAGCCTTGTCTTCCAGCTTCACAATCTCATTCCCGATCTTACTCTGGAGGAAAATTGCCTGGTCCCTGCGGTGGCTGCCGGAGTCAGTCGTCGCGAAGCGCAGGCCAGGCTCGCGCAACTGGCCGCGCGCACCGGACTGACGGACCGGCTAAACCAACGTATCCAAAAGCTTTCGGGCGGCGAACGTCAGCGCACCGCGCTTTGCCGGGCGCTCATGAATCGTCCGCGCGTTCTGCTGGCCGACGAGCCGACCGGCTCGCTGGATGAACGCACCCGCAATCAGGTTTTTCAATTGCTCATCGAACTCGTCGCCGATGAAGGCGTCACGCTTGTCATGGCAACCCATGACCGCCAACTCGCCGAACGGTGTGACCGCATGGTGGTGATGAAGGATGGAAAGATGCATGAACTTTCATAATGCGGAACAGCGGGAAGCCGGTTCGGACGCACGGGAGGCAGTTCTTGGCGAAGGCCAAACGAATGTGCTGGCGTTTGCCGCCTGGCACAGTCTCGCCTGGTTGGTCATCAGCAATGGCATCGGGTTGCTGCTCGGGTTGCTATTGCTCTTTCCGCAATTGAACCATTGGCTGGGGGAATGGACTTACGGCCGCTGGATGCCGCTGCATCTGAATCTTAATCTTTACGGCTGGTGCAGCCTGCCACTGGTGGTCTGGCTTTTGCGATTTTACCAGGCTGACTGCAATCCGGCGGCGCGATGGAGTCGGACCGCGCTCTGGGCCTGGTCCACGGCATTGGCCATTGGCGCGATTTCGTGGCTCACGGGTCACAGCAGCGGCAAACTGTTTCTGGACTGGCAGGGTTATGCGCGGATGCTGTTCGCGTTGGCGATGCTGGTTTTATGGCTCGTGCTGGCGTGGTCGCTGTGCAGTCATTGGCGTGCCGGAGAGAATCTTTCACGGATTCTCCGCGCAGCCAAAATAGCCGGCCTCGTTCTGCTCCTGTGCGTCCCGTTCGCACTTTATTGGGCAGCCTCGCCAAAAGTTTATCCGCCAGTTAATCCAGACACCGGCGGGCCAACCGGCAACAGCTTGTTGGAATCAACCCTCGGCATCATTTTGATCCTTCTGGTGCTGCCCTACGGCACCCGTCGGCCAGCGAGGGCAAAGCGGAGGGCAATCGCCTGGGCCTGGATTTTGTTCGCCGCGGAAAACCTCCTTTGTTTGGCGCTTGGGCGGGGCAACTCCAGTCACCACCAACGCAGCCAAATTCTGGGATTGGGCAGCCTGTTGATTTGGATGCCACTCTTGCCGGCCTACTTTAACTCCTTCGATTGGCCGGCTGAAACGAAGCGCTGGCGCAATGCCTGTCTCTTTTGGTGGGGTTTGCTGGTGGTGAGCGCGTGGCTGGTTTTTTTGCCAGGTTTGCTGGACCGCTTCAAGTTCACGGATGCGCTGGTCGGCCATTCGCACATGGCCATGGCGGGGTTTATCTCCAGCCTGAACATTTTTTTACTGGTGACCCTGCTGGAGGAAGATGGACGCAGGTTCAACTCGACCTGGGCGTTTTTCGCGTGGCAGGCGGGCACACTTGGCTACATCGTCATCATGTTCCTGGCGGGGTGGTTGGAGGGAAATAATCCCGGTTTCACCATTATTCCCGGCGTTAGCCGAGACATAATCTACGTTTTGCGACTGGGTTGTGGCGGACTGATGACGGCGGCGGCCATATATTGGTGGCAGGGGCTTTCTTTGATGGATGGTCGGAAGCCGGAACTTCAAAGGAAAACTATATTGGAGGGCCGGCTTTCCTATGTTGCCCCTTCGCGGGCAAAAATCACATGAGCCAAATCCGCCCATCCCGCTGGTTGCTGGTTTATCAGTGCCTTGCCGGTTTGTGTGATGTCACGACCGGAGTGCTCTTGGTGTTCGCTCCTGGTTGGACGCTCACCCTGATGGGGGTGCGGCACATTCCGCAACCGGTTGATTTCGCCTCGTTCATCGGCGCATTCGTGCTGTCCGTGGGCGTCGCCTACCTATATGCCGCGTGTCTGCCCATGAATGCCGCCAACGCACCGCGCTGGCAAACGGTCTGGTGGCTGACCGCTCTAAGCCGGACATCCGTCGCCGGTTTTCTGGCGTGGAAGATTCTTACGGGCCATTTGGAATCAGCCTGGCTGACAGTAGCGCTCACGGATGGCCTCGTGGCCGTGTTCCAATGGATCGGCCTGCGCGCGGGGTGGTTGTGTTTCAAAGACTGAATCATGCCTGCCCAAAGTGAAAATGGGAGATGGATCGAGGGTTGGCGCGGGGTTGGCCTCGTGGCGATCACCTACATCTATTTTCTCATCTTCGCTCAATTTGGTTTTCTCAAGCGCCTGGCCGATTTGGGCATCACCGGCCTTCAACTCAAATTCATCATGGGAGCGATGGCCACCGGCGGCATTGCCACCAGCCTGCTGGCTTTGCGATGGGAAGCCTGCTGGTTGCCCGGGCGGCGATTACAAGCCGGATTATTCGGTTGTGCCTTCGGCGCCATCCTGACTTTGTTGCCCGTGAGTCTGGTGGGGGGCATGGCCGTATCGTTTTTGATTGGCGCCGCGTTGGGCCTGCTGACCGTCACGCTGGTCACGCACCTGAAGTTATGGATTGGCACTGTTTGCCCCCTCCTCAAAATCGGGTTGGGGGTGGGGCTGGCGTATTTCGTTTGCAACTGTCCACAACTGTTTGAAGCTTCAGCGAGAGCGATGGCGGTGGTTTCGGCAGGACTGTGTTGCGTGGGCATTGGGCTGGCCGCTCGAAAGCTAAAAACACCATCGGAGGCCGGCTTCCAACCCGCCGGTTGGAACATTCCGCCGTTCTGGCTGGTCTTGGGCTGTTTCACCGCTCTGGTGTGGTTGGATTCGGCGGCATTTTTCGTCATTCAACATACGCCCGGGCTAAAATCGGAAACCTGGGAAGGCGCACGGCGGCTCTGGCAAAATGGCGGGGTGCATTTCCTTGCCGCGCTGGGCAGCGGCGTAATGCTGAATCGTCGCGGACTTTCAGCCACGTTGCTCCTGGCTTTCGTCAGTTTGGCCTGCGCTTGTTTGTTGTTGATTGAACCGGGGCGGGCCATGCTGGCAGGGCTTTGCTATCCGTTGGGCGTGTCACTCTATTCCGTCGCTCTGGTTGCCTATCCAGCTTATCTCGCACCCACCGCTTCAGCGTTGGGAAGATCGCGTTCGGCCGGCCGCCTTTATGCTGTCGCCGGCTGGCTCGGTTCGGCGCTGGGTATCGGCATGGCGGAAAATCTCCGGCGGATTCCGCCAACCTTTGTCGGGCTGGCGGCGTTGCTGTTTTTTGCGCCTCACCTTTGGGATTATTTCCGTGAACGCAAACGAGAGCTGTTGGCGACGGCCGCTTTGCTGCTGGCTGCTTGGGGAATGCAAAATCTTTTAGGCTCATCAGATGCGCCAGCATCGGCACCACAGCGGATATCGCAGGCAAATCTGGGCCGTCAGGTATATATTTCGGAAGGCTGCATCCATTGTCACTCGCAATATGTGCGTCCGCATTCCAGCGATGAAATCATGTGGGGGCCGGTTGCGGATGTGGTCACGCGGCGTACGGAAGAGCCGCCACTAATCGGCAACCGGCGGCAGGGACCGGACTTGACAGAGGTCGGCAACCGGCGATCGAGCCTGTGGTTGAAGGCCCATTTTATGAATCCGGCGATGTTGAGTCCCCATTCTCCGATGCCGGTTTATGCACATCTTTTTGCCGATGAACGCGGCGAGGCCTTGCTCGCTTACGTGCAAAGCCTCGGTGAAACTGACGTTCCGGCGCATTTAGAAATCTCCCAAAAGCTTTGGCGGCTATCGGACGCAAGCATTGCGGCGGCGCGAGGACTCGATGGCGTGGCGTTGCTGCAGAAATATTGCGCAACCTGTCATGCCGCTGACGGTTTAACACGCCAAACCTGGAAGAGCAGCTTCAGGCGCTTGCCGCCGGATTTTGCCACCGGGCCATTCGTTTATGCGCCGCCGGGGTCGCCGTCAAACTGGCGATTGAAGCGCATCGCCGAAATCATCAAGTTCGGGTTGCCAGGGACCGACATGCCCGGACATGAATATCTGGCGGATGAAGAAGTCGCGGCGATGGCGATGCGAATCGTCAAACTCGCGGAGTCCAAAGCGCCTGATAGTGTGATGAACCATCGCGGCGCCGGTGGCATCCCGCATGGCACCCTGTCCACTTCCGTCAAATCGTTTGACACGAAAGGGTTGGGGGCGGAATGTGAAACCACTGTCTGCAAAGCTAAGCATGAAAATTTTGTTGGTGGAAGATGATCGGAAGATTGGCCAGTTCGCCAAGAAGGGACTGGAGGAAGTTTCGTATTCCGCCGTTTGGGTTCGTAGTTGCATAGAAGCGCGGGCAGCTGCGACGAAAAACCAGTTTGACGTCATTGTCCTCGACATCGGCCTGCCCGACGGCAACGGCCTTCAGCTGCTGACGGAATGGCGCCAAAAAGGTATCGCCGCCCATGTGCTTGTCTTGAGCGCACGGCACGCGGTGGAAGACAAGATCACAGCGCTGAATCTCGGGGCGGATGACTATTTGACCAAACCTTTCAGTTTTGGAGAATTGCTGGCGCGCATCCGTTCCCTGGTCCGTCGCCATGCGGGGCAGAAAAATACGGTTCTGAAGCACCGCCATATCCGGCTGGACCTGTTGGCCCGCGAAGTCACGGTTGACCGGGCGCCCGTCCAGCTCACGCAGCGCGAATTCGCACTGCTGGAATTTTTCCTGCAAAATCCCGCGCGTGTACTGACCCGCACCCAGATTGCCGAAAAGATCTGGGACTGCCACTTCGACATGGAGACCAATCTTGTGGATGTCTATGTCGGCAAACTGCGCGCCAAACTCCGCAGCCCCGGCGAATCCGAACCGTTGTTCCACAGCGTGCGCGGCGTCGGCTACAAACTCGGATGATTCCGCTGCGCATCGCCCATGTCGTGTTCTATGCGGCCGTGGTTACGCTGACGGTCACGCTGGCGGTGGGATTTGGGTTTTGGTTCATCCGCCGGCAGATGCTCACCGGCAACGATTTTTTGCTCGACGCCGAGAGCAAGGAAATCCTCGCCCGCATTGAACAAATCACGCCGCCGATTGATGCCCGCAATCTGGAGGCAGCCTTGCGGGAGCACACCGAGAATGACCGGGCATTGTTTTACTTTCAAGTGCATGAACCCAAAGGCCGGGTGCTCTACCATTCGCCCAACCTGGGCGGGGAGGCCTTGACGAGCCTGACGGGCCGCCTCGGCAAACGCACGGTGAATCTTCAGCCCTTCGGCCTTTTGCGCGTAGCGGAGTACCACACCCCGACGGTGCAGGTGCAGATCGCCATGTCGTTGCGGAATTTTCAAAGCATCAACGACAGTTTTGTGCGCGTTTTTTTGGTGGGCGTTCCGCTCATCGCGGTGTTGAGCATCGGATTTGGCATGGCCTTGCGCCATTCCACCCTGCGCCCCGTCCGGCTGATGCAGTCCACCGCCCGGCGCATCAGCGCCAACAACCTCGGCGAACGCATTGTCGTGCCAACGGGTGGAGGCGAGATGGCCGCCCTGGCCAGGTTGTTGAACGACATGATTGAGCGGCTCGAAAAATCTTTCAACCACGTGAAGCGGTTCACCGCTGATGTTTCCCATGAACTGATGACGCCTCTGTCCATCATCCGCCTCCACACCGAACGGCTGCTGAACGATCCGGAATTGCCCGCGAAATACCAACATTCGGTTGAAGAGCAATTGCAGGAGACGCTTCATCTCGCCGAAACGGTCGAACAACTGCTGATGCTGGCCAAGGCGGACTCCAACGTCTTGCCGCTCAGATTGCAACCTGTATCAACCTGCGACTTCATGGGGCAATTTGCCGAGGACGCCCTGCTTTTGGCGGAGAGCCGCGGACTGAAGGTGGTTGTGGCACAAAATGACTGTGGCTTTGCCAGCTTTGACCAGGGCTGGATACGCCAGGTAATGTTCAACCTGCTTTCCAATGCTCTTCGTTTCAGTCCGCCAAACGGAACCATCACCTTCCATTCAAAATGCGCCGATGGAACCTGGGCCGTGGAAGTATGGGATGAAGGCAACGGCGTGCCGCCAATACGGATTAATGAAATCTTTGAGCGGTTCATCCAGATCACTCCGCTTTCGGAACCCGGGTCCGGTGCCGGCCTTGGGCTGGCCATCTGCAAGAGCATCGTGCAACTGCATAAGGGCCGGATCTCCGCGCAAAATCGCACGGATCGCACCGGCTTGGCAGTTGCCTTTTCTCTGCCATTGAACAATGCCGGCGTTCAAGCGGACTAAGGATTGAGATGGTATCTGGATGTAAAATTGATCGGAAAGACCCGCGCTTGGGAATGCTCGCCATCATCACCCCCGCTCCGGATCACCTCGGCAACCCGAAAAATCTCGCGCCACACTGGCGGGAGGAAAGTTGCTGATGACAAATGACGCAGCCTTCCTGCCTCCAACCTCGCCTTTTGGCGTTATCGGCAAATGGGCGAGCTTCGTAAAGCTGTCTCACACCGTCTTTGCCCTGCCTTTCGCGCTGGCTTCGATGGTCGTGGCGGCGCGGGACCAACGTGGCTGGCCCGGTTGGCAGAAGTTTGGGCTCATCCTGGCCGCCATGATTTGCGGCCGCACTTGCGCCATGGCCTTCAACCGCATCGTGGACCGCGAGTTCGACCAGGCCAATCCTCGCACTGCGGGCCGCCATCTGCCCACCGGCCAAATCTCCTTGGCCAGTGCCAGCGTGCTTTGCGCTTCCAGCGGGGCGGGATTAATCGCCGCCTGTTATTTTCTGAATCCAATCTGTTTTTATTTCTCGTTCGTGGCTCTGGTGGTGGTCTGTTTTTATTCCCTGACCAAACGTTTTACTGACTTTACCCATGTCTTTCTTGGGGTGGCGCTGGCGCTGGCTCCCATCGGCGCCTGGCTGGCGGTGAAAGGCGGCTTTTCGTTCTCACGGATGCAGGACAGCGCCCTGTTGCCGATCCTGCTGGCGATGGCGGTCGTCCTCTGGCTCATCGGTTTTGACATCATCTATGCCCTTCAGGATTATGATTTTGACCGCACTCACGGCCTGCATTCGCTGGTCGTACGCTGGGGACCGAATCGGGCCCTGACCGCAGCCTTTTTTGCGCACATGCTGATGTGGGGATTGTTGGTTGCCTTCGGATTGCTTTGCCGGTTTCACGTGGCATTCTTGGTGGGATTGTTGGTGATCCTGTTCAGCCTGGTGCTGGAGCACCGACTGGCGCGCCGTCGCAGTCTGAAATGGATCAACACGGCCTTTTTCCGGCTGAATGCCCTGATCAGCGTCGTGTTTCTCATCGTGACCGTGGCGGAAGTGGTGTTTCCCTTTCATTTCGGTCGGTTAAATTTCTGGGTCCATCGCTGAGGTGAATGTCCTCCCCCAAACTTTCCGGTTTGTCTCTCCGTCAATGACCCAGCTTTGCACATCCCAACGCCTGCAACGGCCCGGGCTCTTAATACCGCACCCGATAAAACACCCTCCCGCCGGGACCATTCGTCAAGACCACGTTTGCGTTCGTGCCCGTGGCGGTGAACGTCTGGTAATCGGACCACGCGAAGAGGTTTGTGCTTGTCTGAATGGTGTAAGTCAGATTGGGACTGAGATTGCGGACCCCGAGAGTCAAATTGGTGCCACTGCGCGCAGAACTCAATTGAACGCCCACGCTTTGAAATGCCGTCGCCGCGATCAAGGCATGCCCTTTGGTGGTCGGATGGATTGAATCCCAGAAAACGTAATTCTGCCCCGGGCCGGTGAAGCTTTTATCAGCGAAGGCCGGGTCATCAAGGGCTCCGATTGTGGTGACAGTGAAGCCATAAGCCGCCGGCGTGCTTAAAAAAGCGTTGTAACGCGAATACATATCCACCGGATAAATGCGCAATCCCAGATTGCGTTGCATGACCGCAGTGAGCGCTGAAGCCAGCGTGGTGTTGAATGCAACCACTTTCGAGCCCACGTAAGTTTGGTAGGCGCTTGGAAAAGCCGACGCCGCTGGAATTCGTCCCAGGTTGGGCAGGTTGCAAACCAATATTTCCCGCGCTCCCTTTGCGTACAATGCGCCGACTGCATTTGTCAGATTCATTACTGCGGTCGTGATGATGCTGTTCCAGCTGGCGTCATTGATCCCCGCGCTCATCGCGTAGTTCAGAAAGTCATTCCCGCCGGACCAGATGGTGAACAACGCCGTTTGCAGATTCGTGGATGCACTGACACCGGCGATCTCGGATGCCAGATCGGACGTGACGCTTCCTGACACCGCAAAATTATTCGCCGGGTCGTAAGCCAGCCCGAGTTGCGCGGACAAATATTCCACCCAGAGCGAGCCGTTCGAGAAACGGCCATCGTAATAGGACGGCGACGGGGCGGGACTGCGTCCGGTATCCGAAAGGCTGTCCCCAAACGCATACAGGGCCGAGAACGAATACCCGCTCGTCGCAGTCAAAAGCAGCGCGAGAAAGATTGTCTGGAAAAGGAGCCGTCCCGGTGCTGGTTTCACTTGGTCAAAGCGCATGCCTGCATTGTGTACTGCACCAATCAAAAAGCGTCAATTGACATTCCCATCCAGATTGAGAGACCTGTTCGGCATCAGTTCAACTTCGGAAAAAACTTCCGCGCCGTCGCGCAGGTGGCGGAGCTTAATTCATCCAAAGCGCAGCCTTTCA
>JAQGPB010000384.1 GCA_028293265.1 Pedosphaera sp.
GCCGACAAAAGAAATTCCACGCACTTGGTCAACCGGTCCACATTCGGCTTCAGCGAACAAAGCTCATTGCTCAACGCCTCCGGCAGCATCGGGATCACGCGGTCCACCAGGTAAGTCGAATTCCCGCGCTTCTCCGCCTCCACGTCCAGCGCGGTGCCGTGCTTCACATAATGCGAAACATCCGCGATATGCACCCAGAGCTTCCATTGCCCGTTCGGCGCGGATTGCAAACAGATCGCATCATCGAAATCCTTCGCGTCATCCGGATCAATCGTGATCACCTGATGACTGCGGCAATCCGTCCGCCCCGCCAGGTCGCTTGGATCAACGGTGTTGCCCACCCTCGCCGCCTCCTGCAAGACCGGCTTCGGAAAATGCAGCGGCATATTATATTGCCGCAACACCGAAAGCATGTCCACCCCCTCCTCATCCGGCGCCCCCAGCACCTCGATGATTTCCCCCTCGGGATTGTTGTGCCGCGACGTCCATTCGCGCAACTCCACCACCACCTTGTCCCCCAGGTTCGGCTGACGCCCCACATCCTTCGCCGGCGGCACGGAAATATCGTGCGGAATCCGCGGGTCATCCGGAATCACATAAAGAAACTGCCCGCTGCTCCGTTGCAACGTCCCCACCAGTTGCGTCCGCGCATGCTCCAAAATGCGCATCACCTTCCCCGTCACTTCCTCCTCCGGCCGACGCTCGCGCCCGCGCGGCGCCACATCCCGCCGCACCAAAACGCGGTCCCCGTTGAACGCCGTCCCCGTGGCATGTTCAGGAATCACAATCTTCGGTGCCTTGGGATCATCCGCCTCCAAAAACCCCTTCCCCTGCCGGTTGATGCGAATCCGTCCCGGCACCAGGTCGGCATCCAGCGCGCGCGCGTAACGGTTCCCCTTGATCCGCGCAATCTGCCCGGACCGCTCCAGCGCGGCCAGCGTCTTT
The DNA here is from genome assembly GCA_028293265.1 of Pedosphaera sp. Next base: position 946 of record JAQGPB010000384.1, read on the forward strand.
TGCAACGCCTGCTGCTGGTTCCGCGCCAGCCCGAGCGCGCGCAACAATTCGGGAACATTCAGCGGCGCATAATCCGGCCGGCCAAGCAATTTCAAGACCCTTGATTCCATTATGGTAGTAAACGTAACAGAGCAGTTCGCTTTCACCACCAAAAAAAGGGCCAAAGGCCCGCCGCCATGTCAGCCTGGGGCATCACCCTGGTCCTGGGCTCACTGCCTGTTGGCGGCCATTTGCTTGCGAGCAACGCGGACGAACTGCAACGTGCTGTTGAACCCCGCTGCCGGGCTGCTGATGTGCAACCCAAAGCGGACCTTGCGGAGTTGGAACGCATCAGCAATAAACTCGACTTGATTGCAGGCCAGTCGTCACAGGTTTTACCATGACCCAAGGTGGATTGCCCCGCGGTGCCTTTGCGCGTGATCGGAGGTGGCGGGAAGAATTTGCCCAAACAACCTGCGTCTTGTGGCGACGGCCTTGCAGATTTTATCCAGCTCAACAACGGAGCATTGCAGTTTTAATTTTTGGAGGTTATGGGCTGCCATGAGAAGAACCGTTTCGTCTCGCAGTTTCTGTAGCTCGGCGCTTAATTCAACCGGCGTCAACCTCAATGGCATGTGGTTTTCCATGCGGCTTGGAACATCCTTAAAAGTCATGGCCTGTTGTTCGCTGGCACATTGATCCGGAGGTCATACATTGGGTCGCCGAAACTCATTATGACTTCACATTGGCGCATGCCGGACTTGGACGCGAACAGGCAGGCATCAACCACGTGTACAAAATTCTTTGCGAGATAAATTTCATCTGTCCAGGCGTCCCATGCTTGGAAGTAAAGTTGCGTCTTCCTGCTTTGAATCACAACCTTGTAATCCGTCCTGTGAGACATTGCCTTAAACTATTTATAAGCATCTAATCAAGTAAAGCGGATTTTTTGGGGTGTTTACCCCACGCCCGCGTCTCGAAACTGACGGGGTGATACACACCGCAAACTGGAGCCTTGACAGAAATGATGTGGCGGGGCGGACGGTGACCTTATAACAGTTCAAGTTTGGTTTCAATGATGGGGTAGAAAAATTTGGTTCTGAGTTCCGGGTTTTGCGGCCAAGCGGCGGGAAGCGAACTTTTGGAGTGCGGAGTGGGGGCAGGCTCCCGTCCGGGATGCGGCCGGGCGGAGCCAGTAATTGGGGAGCGCGCCCGCCCCGGGGGCAGTTCGGCGCGCCCCCGCGCCGAACACCGGTGGACGTGCAAAAGCCCACTGAGCGCGGGCTCGTCCATCGCGGGGCCAAAGGCGGGGCGCCGTTGGCTGCGCCCGGGGGCGGGCGCGCTCCCCTTTTTCAATTGAAGCGTCATCCGTTGGTGGTTGCCGGGTCAGGTTTGTCATCGGCGCTGGTTGAGGCTCTTCATGTAGCGGGCGACGGGGTCGAGCATTTCGGCCCGTTTCTGGGCACGGGCCTCGGCCTGGGACTTTTCGTAGCTCACCCGGTATTGCTCGTTCTCGATTTCGCGCTGGCGGTCGCGCTCGGCCTCGGCGGCCTGGCGGGCCTCGGCCTCCTGGCGGGATTGCTGCACGGCCCGCTGCATCTCCTCGGCGGCCCGCGCCTCCCGGATCGCTTCCTCGGCAATGCGCTCCTGGACGCGCTGGAAGGTTTCATCAGCCAGGCGCTGGCGCTCGGCCTCGCCCACCTCCGGGGGCAGGGCTTTGATGGATTCCATGGCCTCCTTCTGGGCCTGATTTTCGGGCAGAATCGAGTGGCTGCATTTGCCAAAGAGCTTGAAGCATTCCCGGTTGGACCACTGGTTGAATCTAAACTCCTCCCCGGCATCGCCCTGCTCCTCCAGGGCGGCCTCCGCCGCCACCCGGTCGGCCTCGGCCTGCTCCCGGGAGGCCAGCTTGGCGTGGGCCCGCAGGTTGGTGTCCCACTTTTCGCGGGCCAGGTCGTGCTGGGACTGGCGGATCTGGTTTTCCTGGAGCTTGACGGCGGTGCGGGATTCATTGGCCTGGTGGCGCATCAGCAGGCTGGCGAAAAAGCCCCATTGCTTGGTCTGGTGGGGCTGGGTGGTGACCTGGTTTAAGAAGAGCTGGGCGACGACCTTCATGCCCGCCTCGCAGAGTTCGTGGATGGTGAGGTCGGTGGCGGCTTCGATGGCTTTGACCTGTTGTTTTCCCAGGAGGAGGGCGCTGACGGTGCGCTCTTTTCCCGCCCGCTCGGCGAAGCGGCGCAGGCTGGTGATGGAGCCTTGGAAGCCGAGTTCCTTTTGGGCGCGTTCAAAGGCGTTGCTGTAGGAGAGGTTTTCCTCAAAGAGCCAGGTTTCGAGCTGGGCGCGGGCTTTGGGTTTTAGCTGGTTCCAGGTGGCGTTGGAGCGGACTTTCTTGAGCAATGAATTGGGAGTGCGGAGTGCGGAATGCGGAGTGGAGGCGGGAGCGATGGTTGCAGAGGTTGCGTCGTGGGGATTAGGAGCTATGTCGGCCCCTCGCCCCGCTCCGGCGTCGCGGGGCGAGGGAGAAGAAGCGGCGGCCGCGGGGGCGTCTGGTGTGCGCGGCGGGGGCGCGGAGTCCGGGGCGAGAGTTGGGGCATCATCAACTTTGGATTTTGATTTAACATTCTTAGTCTTCATATACCCGCCATTTTATCACGTGGGTGCCCCTGTAATGAAACCTACGGTAGGTTTGACACGTTTTTTTATTTGGATGAATCTTTGTGAAAAAAAGGCGGATGGGGGCAATGTTTGCAGAGGTTTGGTGCTTTCGTGAAAACACACGTTTTTTGACGCGTGAAAAATACTTTTTTCCCTACATGGGAAAAGGGGCGCTTTTCTGCATAAGGATGGCTACTTTGCGATTTTAGTCAAGGAATAAGCAGCCCCTATTCATGAACCCGGAAACATCGAACATCGAACATCGAAAGAGGAAAATCCCCTCTCCCCGCTCGTGCCTCGCAGGGAGAGGGAGAAGAAGGCTCGCGGGGACGCTCGCCCCACCGGCGCTGGAATGTTTGGGCCGGCCTTAGAGCCTATCCCGATAGACGTGGCATCCCCTTCACCCCAGTCCAATGGCTTCCCAAGCCCGCCACGAGTCAGTTTCCCCAAAGGAGACGAACGCTTCGCGTTACGTGGTCCCCCGATGGGGGCGAGGGAGAAGAAAGAAGGCGTTTCTCCAACCGGGATAGGCTCTCAGGTGTGGTCGGCATCAAGGGAGTTTGGCGGCAAGTACTTCGGCCTTCTCGATGTCGGGCGATTCGGCGAAAAGTTCAGGGGCTTTCGATTTCAGCGCCCTGGCGACTTTGCCGGAGAGATGGGCTTGCCGGCCGGAGTCGTCGGGGAAGGCATCAAAGATGCCGAAGGTGGATTTGCCGAGGCGCAGGGCAAACCAGGCGGTGGTTGCAGGTTCTTGCTCGACGAGTTGCAGCCCGTCTCGGAGGAATTTTTCCACGTCAGCTTCTTTCCCGGGCTTGGCCTCGAGCCGGACAAACAATGCTTCACTGATCATAATTTTTATCTCCTTTTTGGTCCATCCTGAATTGCAATGTGACGCCTTGGCATAATCGCACGGGTTGAAGAAAAAGCCAATTATTTATTGGCCGCAGGCAGTTGCATTTTGTCCGCAGCGACGGGGATGGTCAAATCGGTGTCGAAGGAATTACTGACGAGGCGCAGGATGGTGGGAGCGGAAAGTTCCAGCACCAGCGTGGGCGCCTCGCGCGTCGAAACGGCGAATTGCAGACGGGCCGCGTCACCGGTTTCAGTCAGGGTGGGCGGCAAGGGGGGACTGGAACTCATGGAGGCAAAGTTCAATATCCGCGCCGTTTGTTTGTAAGTGCCGGCTTCCACCGTGACGTTGCCGCTGGAGGAGGAGCCTGTGGTTTGGAAAAAAAGCGTGAGAATGTAACCCGTCCCGGCGGGAGTCAACGTGCGATTGATCAACGACAGCTTGACCGGCGCGTCCGCAGTTGCATCTGAAGGCGTCGCCGGCGCTGGCGTTGGTCTCGTCACGGGCGTAACGGCCGCCTGGACTACTGGAGCCTGAGCGGGAATTGGCGTCTGGGCGGCCACAACCGGAGCTGGCGGCGGAATTCTGCGCTGTGCCGCCCGGGCGTCAGTTTCGAGTTGCGCAATGGCGTTGCTTGACCGGGCGAGTTCGGTGTTGGCCAGGTCAAGCGCATCCTGAAACGCCTCCAAGGCGGGCCGCACGCCATTCGTAAAAATGTCGGTTGCCCGGTCCCGGGCGGCCTGCTCGATGGCGGCCTTAATTTTTGGCTGCCGGAATTCCAGCGCGATCTGATTTGAAATTTGGCCGAAGGCAGCGCCGATGTGGTTGGTCGCGTCCTGCTGCAAAGCAGCCAGATAAGTTTTGGCCCTGGCATCTATAACCCGGTCCGCAACCAAGACCACGGCCCAAGCCGCTCCGCCCACGATCAAGAGCAACGCCGCCCAAAATTTCCATGAGCCAAATACCTGGCTGACCAGCAGGCTCAATTGTTCTGGCGTCAGGCCCGCCGGGGACGGTTCGACTTCCACGAATGGCACCCGGCAATCCGGGCATTGCACGAGCAACCGGTCATGCGCCTTTCTGCCGCATTGCGGACAGTGCCTGTTTATCACGCTTGGCATCTAGCCTATAAAACCATATCGCAGTCACGGTGCAAGATAGATTCATCCCAGCCATCCCCCCTCCCCCCCCCTCGAAAAAGGCGGAAAGAGCGGAAAGAGCGGAAACAGCAGGAAAAACAGGCCTTTTGAGAAAGTGGGGAATGCGGAGTGCGGAGTGCGGAATGGGGACGGGCAAGCCGGCGGCCTGGGTGGGGGCAATTGCGTGATTCTCTTTGTTGGCACTGTTCATGGCGTTTTATAAGCCTGGTGTTTGGGCAATCAATGCGACTTGTATGTCTTCGGTCCGCCTCGTTGCCTTGGCGGCGACGCATGCTGAATTGACTGGCGGCGGGACGCCGCCGTCACTCGCAGGCGGGGACGCCCGCGCTACAAGACAAGGGGCGGTTCACGCCCGACTTCTGGGTGCGATCTTATCAGGCCGGTTGGACATAGGCTGTCCAACATCGAGATTTATTTTTCTTGCGGCGGAACTGCCAAAATTTGACCTATCCCCGATAAACATCCAGATACCGCTTCACCATCCGGTCCCAAGAAAAATCAGCCATCATTCCATTTCTTCGGTAATGGAGCAGCACTTTTGGATCACCATAAAGCACCAAAGCCTTGCGCATGGCCCGTGCCAAGGCCCGCCCGGAATATTCCGCAAATTTGATCCCGGTTGCCTGTTCGTGATCCTCGGTCGCATCCACCACGGTGTCATCCAGTCCGCCGGTGATGCGCACTATGGGAATCGTCCCGTAACGCAGGCTATACATTTGATTCAGCCCGCACGGTTCAAACCTCGACGGCATCAGATAAAAATCACAACCTGCCTCAATGCGTTGCGACAATCCCTGATCGAAGCCGATGCGCACCGCGACTTTGTCTGGATATCGCTTCGCCAATGCGCGATAGGCATTCTCAAACACCGGGGCACCGCTGCCGAGCAGGACGAATTGCAGGTCGGTGCTCAACATTTCCTCCAGCGCCGCCAGTTGGATGTCCAATCCCTTCTGGTCGGCAAGCCGCGTGATGGTTCCGAACAACGGCGTGCTGGCGGCCGCTGGCAGGCCAAGTTCCTTCTGCAACGCCAGCTTGTCCTTCGCTTTCCCGGCGAGACTGCGCACGGAATAAGGATGCGGCAGATGCGGATTGCCAGTGGTGCTCCATTCTTCATAATCCACGCCGTTCAAAATGCCGAACAACGAACCTTGGCGGCGACGCAACACGTCATCCAACCCGCAACCCAGCTCTGGCGTCGTGATTTCGCGCGCGTAACGCGGACTTACCGTGGTGATGGCATCGGCATACACGATGCCTGCCTTCAGGCAGTTCATGCTGGTATAGAATTCCGCACCCATCGGGTTGAAATAATCGAGTGGCAGATTGGTCAGCCCATATTGTGGGGCGGGAAAAATGCCTTGGTAAGCCAGATTATGGATCGTGAAGCAGGTCCGGGGGATGTTGCTCCAGCCCTCCTGCATGCGTTGCTGTAGCAACAACAACGGCAGCATGCCAGTCTGCCAATCGTTCGCATGGATCACTTCCGGTTTCCAAGGCAGATAACGCGCCAGGTGCAGTGCCGCCTTGGAAAAGAAAATAAAACGAGCGGCATTGTCTGGGTAATCCACGCCGTTCTCCTGATATACGCCGGGACGCTGATAGAATTCCGATTGGTGGACGAAATAAAGGGTAAGCCTCTTCTCCGGCTCCAGTTTCCAGACTTCCGCCTGAACCCGCTGCGATCCCAGCGGCAGGTCCATGTGCCAATCCATTTTGGTGAGGGCGGGAAAACGTTCGCGAATGCCGCGATACAATGGTGTTACCACCCCCACCTGATGACCGGCATGGGCCAGCGCTTTGGCCAATGCCCCGGCCATGTCCGCCAGGCCGCCCGTCTTGGAATAAGGATGGACTTCGCTGCTCGCCAGCAGGATTTTCATGCGGCTGGTCAGGCTTTGATCCGGTCCGTTTTCAGGAAAGGCTGCAACGCCGGCGGAATCACCACGCTCCCGTCAGCCTGCTGATAAGTTTCGACCAGCGCGACAAACAGCCGCGCCAGCGCGGTGCCGCTCCCGTTCAAGATGTGCGGGAATTTATTTTCGCCGCTCTCGGATTTGAAACGCAGGCTCATCCGGCGCGCTTGGAAATCTTCACAATTCGAGCAACTCGACACTTCAAGGTACTGCCCCTGCCCCGGCGCCCAGACTTCGATGTCATAGGTCTTCGCGCTCCCGAAACCCATGTCTCCGGTGCAGAGCATGATGACCCGGTAGTGCAGTCCGAGCAGTTGCAAAACCTTTTCCGCATTGGCCACCAGTTTTTCC
>JAQGPB010000394.1 GCA_028293265.1 Pedosphaera sp.
AAGGAAGCCGGTCCATCCGTGGCGGTGAAACTGCTGGGATTGAACGGCGTGCCGGAGGCGGGCTTGGAATTCAGCGTGGTGGAGAATGAAAAAGAAGCCCGCGATCTCGCCGAAAATCGCGCCATGGAAGCACGCGCCCTGGGTCAGGAGGCGCGCGCCAAAGTCACGTTGGAAAATCTGTTCGCCACGATGACTTCGAATGCCGGGAAAGTTTTGAAGGTGGTGGTCAAGGCTGACACCCAAGGTTCGGTGGAAGCGATTGTCGAGGCGCTGAAGAAAATTGAATCGGACAAGGTGAGCCTGGAAGTGATTCACAGCGCGGTTGGCACCATTACGGAATCGGATGTGTCGCTGGCCTCGGCTTCGGAAGCGGTCATTCTTGGTTTCCATACGCGCATTGACAATGGCGTTTCGGATGTCGCCAAGCGCGAAGGGGTGCAGATCAAGCTGTATGCGATCATTTACGAACTGATTGACCAGGTGAAGGAAGCGCTGGCCGGCTTGCTCGATCCGATCCTGAAGGACGTGGTGATCGGCGCGGCCGAGGTGCGGAAGATTTTCGACTTGTCCAAGGGCGGACCGGTGGCGGGTTGCATGGTGATGTCCGGGCGCATCATTCGCGGCAAAGTCCGCGTCATGCGCAAGAAGGGGCTGATTTACGAGGGAGTCACGCAGACTTTGAGGCGGTTTCAGGATGAAGTCAACGAAGTGCGCGCCGGCATGGAATGCGGCATCCGCGTCGAGGGCTTCGGAGATTTTCAAGTGGGCGATTCGATTGAGTGTTACACCGTCGAGCGGATCACCCAGAAACTTTGATTTTTAGCAAACGGCTTTTTTCATGTCTTCGCTCAGACTTCAACGGGTGCGCGAACTGCTCAAGCGCGAAATTGGCGAAATCATCCGCCGCGAAATCCCGGTGGGCGACGCCGGACTGATCACGGTGAATGATGTCATCGTGAGCAGCGACTTGCATTCCGCCGCGGTTTACATCGGCATTCTGGGCAGCCCGGAACAGCAGAAAAAAGGCCTGTCCGAACTGAACCATCACCGCAAGCGCATCCAGGGACTGATGGGCAAGGCGGTCATTCTCAAATACACCCCGCAGTTGCGGTTCCTGATGGATGAATCGGTGGAACAAGGCAACAAGGTGCTCAAGATCATTGACGAACTCGAACACGCCACACCGCCTGATGAAGCCACACCCGAAAATAATTGACCGCATCCTGGAAGGGATCAACGCGCACCGCACCTTTTGTATCGTCGGACATGTCCGCCCGGACGGAGATTGCATCGGCTCGCAACTGGGCCTGACGCTCGCCTTGCGCGACCAGGGAAAGAAAGTCACCTGTTGGAACGAAGATCCGATGCCGGCAAAGCTCGCCTTTCTGGACCCGGACAAACTGGTGCAAAAACCCAAGCCGGGGATGGCGTTTGATTGTGTCATTGCGACGGACGCGGCCAGTTTCGAGCGGCTGGGCAAGACCGGCGCGTGCATCGGCAAACGCAAATTGTTCATCAACATTGATCATCACGCCAGCAACACCCGGTACGCGGACATCAACTGGGTTTCGGCGAAGGAGCCGTCGAGCGGGGAGATTATTTATCGCCTGATGAAGGCGGCGAACTGGCCAATCACGCCGGCGATTGCGGATTGTTTGTTCACCGCAGTTTCCACGGATACCGGCTCTTTCCAATATCCGAGCACGCGCCCGAGCACCTACAACGTGGCGGGCGAACTGGTGAAGCGCGGGGCCAACCTGGCGAAAATTTGCGATGAGGTTTATCAATCGTATCCGCTTTCGCGCGCGCGGCTGTTGCAACATGTCTATAACCATTTCCGTTTGACGCATGACAACCGGATTGCGTACTTCTGGCTCAAGCAGAGGGATTTCACGCGCACCGGCGCGGGGCCCGATGACTCGGAGGGATTGATTGACCATATTCGCGCCATTGAACCGGTGGTCGTCGCCTGTCTCTTTGAAGAAATGGAACCGCAGTTGACGCGCATCAGCTTGCGCTCGAAGAGCGAAAAGGTGAATGTGAATGAGATTGCCGCGCTGTTCGGCGGGGGCGGACATCGCGCCGCCGCGGGCGCGCGCATTCCCGGCGCACCGATGTCGGTGCAACGACGGGTCATCAAAGCGGTAAAGACAGCCTTGAACGGGGCTGAATAATCGCGGACGCAGTTGAATCCCCGCTTAATTTTCTATGCTCGAATTTGATTCCTTGGATGGCGCCCTGTTGATTGACAAGCCGGCCGGCCCGACTTCGCATGATGTCGTGGATGCGATTCGCCGGCAGTTCCGGCTCAAAAAAGTCGGCCATTGCGGGACGCTTGATCCGAATGCGACCGGATTGCTCATCATTGTGCTGGGCCGCGGCACGAAGCTTTCTGAAAAATTGATGTCCTCGGACAAGGTGTATGAGGGGACGATTAAATTTGGCGAGACGACGGACAGCTATGACAAGGATGGCGAACTGGTGGCGTCGCTTCCAGTGCCGCCGACGACCGTCGAGGAGCTTAACGAAATGGCCAGCGCGTTCGTGGGGGACCAAATGCAGATGCCGCCGATGGTTTCCGCCGTCAAGAAGAACGGCGTGCCGCTTTATAAACTTGCCCGCAAAGGGTTGGAAGTGGTGCGCGAGCCCCGTTTGATTCACATCTATAATTTTCGGTTTTCCGAGTATCAGGAGCCGCTCGGCTGGTTTCGTGTGGCCTGCACGAAGGGAACGTATGTGCGCAGCCTGGCGCATGAACTCGGCCAGAAGCTTGGGTGCGGCGCGCATCTCGCCACATTGCGGCGAACGGTTTCGGGCAAGTTTGATGTGGCTGATGCCATTGAATTCGAGCATGCGCTTGACCTGCCTGTGAGCGGACTGGAGGAACGCGTGATTCCGTTTTTGAAGTTGATTTGAGGTCCCGCATGCCCGGGAGTTTATGAGAATCATTTCCGCCGCGAGCGAACTGCAACCATCCGGGCGCAAGGTTTGCCTGGCCATCGGGTTCTTCGACGGCGTGCATCTGGGGCATCAGCAAATTATCCGTCAGACAATCGCGGATGCGCGGCAGCATGGAGCGGTGGCGTTGGTGGTGACTTTTGACCGGCATCCCAGCACGGTGGTGGCGCCGAACCGCGTGCCAGCATTGATTTATTCGCTGCCTCAGAAATTGCGCGTCATCGAATCGCTGGGCGCGGACGCATTGCTGCTGATCCATTTCGACAAGGCTTTCAGCGAGCAGAGCGGGGAAGCGTTTATTCGCGGGTTGTCGCACGACCTGGGGCAGATTCAAAGCCTTTGCGTGGGCAGCAATTTCACCTTCGGCCACAAGCGGGGCGGCAACGTGGCGTTGCTGAAAACCTTGGGCGCGGAACTGCATTTTACCGTGCACGGGATGGCGTCGGTTTCGCTGGATGGCAAGGTGGTCAGCAGCACGCGCATCCGGGAGACGATTCATGCCGGCGATCTGGATGCCGCGAGCCAGATGCTGGGACGCGCTTATTCATTGGCGGGGACGATTGTGCGCGGAGCTCAACTTGGCAAGCAGCTTGGATTTCCGACGGCCAATCTGGATGTGGCCGGACTGGTCTTGCCGCCGGACGGTGTTTATACGGTTCACGCCACGGTGGAGGGGCAGACGCATCGCGCGGCGGTGAACATCGGATTGCGGCCCACGTTGCAAAATCCCGTGCCGCAAATCCGCGTGGAGGCGCATCTGCTGGATTTTCAAGGCGAGCTTTATGGCAAGGAAATGGAGCTTACGTTTCTTGAAAAATTGCGCGACGAAAAAAAGTTTCCTTCACTGACAGAACTGAAGGAGCAGATCGCCCGCGATGTCGCCGAGGCACGGCTGCGGTCTTAGATTGGCGTTGTAGCCACGGGCGCCGAAACTTGTTTGCCAATTACTTCGCCGAGCACGCGGCCAAGGTCGTCCATGACATAGGGCTTGGGAATCACGCCGCTGAAACCATATTCGCGGAAGTTGGCCATCACGGGGTCATAAGAATAACCGCTGGAAACGATGGCCTTGACTTGCGGGTCCAATTCCTTGAGGCGGCGGATGGCTTCCTTGCCGCCCATGCCTTCCGGGATGGTCAAGTCCATGATGACGGCGGCGAAAGGCTTGTCGGCGCGCTTCGCAGCCACGTAACGCTGCAGAGCCTCCGCGCCATCGCGGGCCACTTCCACCTCGTAGCCCATCAAATCAAGCATCTCGCGCACGAGCATCAAGATGTCTGCTTCGTCGTCCATGACCAAAACGCGGCCCTGGCCGAAGAAGCGTTTTTGATCGCTCTCGGGAAGCACCTCGACCGTTTTGATGGAAGCCGGAAGATAAATTTGAAAAGTGGAGCCCTTGCCGACCTGGGTTTCCACGCTGATTTGTCCATCGTGTTTGCGCACAACGGAATAGGCGCTGGCCAGTCCCAGGCCGCGCGCATGTTTTCTGGTCGTGAAATAGGGATCAAAAATCCGGGGCATATGCTCGGGCCGGATGCCGGTGCCGAAATCACGGATCAAGATTTTGACGTATTTGCCCGCCCCGAGCGGTGGCAGGAAGCCCAGCGTGAATTCCACGTTTTCAGCGCGCACTTCGATTTTGCCGCCGTCGGGCATGGCTTGCATCGCGTTGAGAATAATGTTGTTGATCACCTGGCGGAACTGGCCTTCGTCAACCTCGACCGGCCAGAGGTCGTCCGGCAGGAAGAATTCGCAATGAACATTTGTGTCGTTCAGGGCTGAAAGAGTCGCGTCTCTTATGTTGTTGATGATTTGCACGCGCTTGCGGATGGGCGCGCCGCCGCGCGCGAACATGACCAGTTGTTGCGTGAGGTCCTTGGCCCGAAACGCGGATTTCTCCACGGCCGCGAGACGTTCGAGCATTTTTTCGGCCGAACCGGCGTTCATCCGGGCGAGCGAAAGGTTTCCCAAAATGCCCTGGAGAACGTTGTTGAAATCATGAGCGATGCCGCCGGCGAGCAAACCGACTGACTCCAGTTTGCTTTCCTTGAGCAGTTCCGCCTCGGATTTCTGCTTTGCGGTGACGTCCCGAAACACGACTACCGCACCGATGATGCCGCCGTCGCGACCGCGAATCGGAGCGGCGCTATCGGCGATGATGCGTTCGACGCCATCTCGCGCGATCAGCAGCGCCGGATTTTCCAGGCTGCAAATGACCCCGGTCCGCAAGGCTGTGTGCAAGGGGTTGGGATATGGTTCGCGCGTGGCTTCGTTGAAAATGCGAAGAAGAGCATCAAGCGGCTTTCCCAATGCTTCCTGCAAAGGCCAGCCGGTCAATTGCTCCGCCACCTGGTTGATGGAGAGCACGCAGCCGTTGGTATCGGTGGTGATCACGCCGTCGCCGATGGAATAAAGCGTCACAGCCAGGCGCTCCTTCTCGGCGGCAAGGGCAGTTTCGGATTTGCGCAGTGCGGCGGTGATACTTTCGGAGCGCGCCCGGGCGTTGACCTCGGCGCACGTCAGGCCAAACAGCAGGAAACTCAATGTCAACCAGCAGATCAACGCGATCAAAGGGAGGTTGCGCTGAGATTCGGCATCAAATGCAGGCAATGAACTGAAATAAAGCGTCCAAGTGCGGTTCAAAATGGGCAGGGTGATTTTTTGTGTGAGCCGAGGCGGGTCGTTTTTGGCTCTGACCGGGGTATTGAGATTGACGGAAAGCAAACCGTCGCGGGTCATTTCAACGCCATCAAATACAGCGCAATCCGCTAGGCCGTTCAAGGGTCCGCTCAAAATTTCCTTCAATAGCCGGCTCGACTCGAAATTTGCGAAGACGAATCCTTGAAGCGCGGTTTGACGTTCTTCCATGTTGGTAACCGGCGACCCGTTGCGGTAGATGGGCAAATAGATGGCAAAGCCAGTCGCGGGTTGGTTGGTGCCGTTTTCCGTCAATAAGGTCACCTTGCCGGTGGCCATGGCTTGGCCGGTGTCGCGGGCACCTTCCAAGATCGGACGGCGCTCGGGATCGGCGAAATGATCGGGACCAGGCGCTCCTTTCAAGCCCGTGACAAAATGATTCACGTAAACGACCGGAAAAGAAACCGGCCGGTCTCCCGCCGGATCCACGCGACGGGCCGATTCGCCACGCGGACGCGAACGCTTCGTAAAAGCTCCCTTATCCTCAGCATTTGCGCGTTCGAGATAGCCGAGGGTGCAAATGCCCGGGTAAAGACGTTGCGCCTCGATGCTGGCAACGTATTGGTTCCATTGTTCAGAGCTGACGGATGAGTTGGCGGCGAATAGCCCCCGGATTCCGAACATTTCATCCACGTAATGGGGAACGCGCTGCTCGATGGCCGCCCTCCCCTCCTCAACCAGCCGCTCGAAGCGCGCCCGGTCACGCGCCTCGACGTTCGCCTTGACGCGATAATAGACGACCGCCGTCGGAATCAGCGACAACGCCAATACCACGTAAGCCAGCCGCAATCTTGCAAGATGTTGCGACACGGATGTTAACATCCTTTTCATCACTTCTAAACAAGCAGTTTATGTGCTAGAAAATCCCAAAAGTCCATAAACTTTTGACTGAACGGATTTTCTAGTTATTTGTCCATCGTTCAGTAATATTTGAATCAAACGATGAATACAGGAATCAGCGCAATCAACAATGCCGTGCAGGAGTCCAGCGCCTTTGTGCGGCCATTATTCAATGAAATCGGCAAGGTCATCATTGGCCAGAGCTACCTGGTGGAACGATTGACCATCGGCCTGCTGGCCAACGGCCACGTATTGCTGGAAGGTGTGCCGGGGCTGGCGAAGACGCTTTCCGTCAAGTCGCTGGCTTCGTGTCTGAGCGTCAAATTTGCGCGGCTGCAATTCACGCCGGACATGTTGCCGGCCGATGTCATTGGGACGCAGATTTACAACCCGCAATCAGGTGGTTTTACGACCCGGCGCGGCCCAATTTTTGCCAACCTCGTGCTGGCGGATGAAATCAACCGTGCCCCCGCAAAGGTGCAAAGCGCCCTGCTCGAAGCCATGCAGGAAAAACAGGTCACCATCGGCGACCAGACTTTTAAACTGGAGGAACCGTTTTTGGTATTGGCTACGCAAAACCCCATCGAGCAGGAAGGCACTTATCCCCTGCCGGAAGCCCAGGTTGACCGTTTCATGCTCAAGCTCAAGATTGGTTATCCGTCTCGGGCTGAAGAGCGGCAAATTTTGGACCTCATGGCTCATACGGCCAATTTGCCAAGTGTCGCGGCGGTCGTGACTCCGCAACAAATCTTTGAAGCCCGGCGCGTCATCAACGAGATTTACATTGATGAAAAGGTGAAGGATTACATCGTGGACTTGGTTTGCGCCACACGTGAGCCGGAGGCGTACAAAATTCAGTTGAAAGATTTCATTCAGCTCGGAGCCTCGCCGCGCGCGACGATTGCGCTGACCCTGGCAGCCAAGGCTTATGCCTTCCTGCGCGGACGCGGGTATGTCACCCCGCAGGACGTCAAGAGCATTGGCATGGATGTTTTGCGTCACCGCGTCGCCATCACCTATGAAGCGGAGGCGGAGAACAAGACGAGTGAGACGGTGATTCAGAAGATTTTTGATGAGCTGCCAGTGCCGTGAAATTTAATTCCCAACCGAATTATGCCAAATGGACATGCAGATTTCACAATCAAAGAGAAACAGCTTTTGGAAA
>JAQGPB010000436.1 GCA_028293265.1 Pedosphaera sp.
TTGCTGTGCTGTTGCAGCACCGCGAGGTCGCGGCCTTCCATCAGCAGCCGCGCCTTGGGTTCGGTGCCGGAATAACGCAGCAGCACGCGCCCGCCTTCCGGCGTGACCGCCGCCTCGGCCTGTGACACCAGTTTCAGCACGCCGTCCAGTTCCTCGAACGGCTTCTTTTCGCGCACCTTTACGTTCGTGACCAGTTGGGGGAAACGTGTCCAGCACCGCGCGAGCTTGGACAGCGATTTGTTGCTGGTCTTCATGATGCGCAAGATCTGCAACGCGCACACCAGGCCGTCCCCGGTCGTGCTGTAATCGCGGAAGATCAAATGCCCGCTCTGTTCGCCGCCAAAATTCGAGCCGTTGCGCAGCATCTCATCAATGACGTTCTTGTCGCCCACCGCCGTGCGCACTGTGTTTCCGCCGCATTCCCGGATGAACGCGTCCAGTCCATTGTTGCTCATCACCGTTGTCACGACGGTTTTCTCGGCGAGTTGATTCTGTTCCAGCATGTCCCGCGCTGCTATCGCCATGATGTCGTCGCCGTCAATCATCGCCCCGGTTTCGTCGCACAACAGCACCCGGTCGGCGTCGCCGTCATGCGCGATGCCAATGTCCGCGCGATGTTCGTGGACTTTCTGGCACATGATTTCGGGATGCATCGAGCCGCATTCCTTGTTGATGTTCGTGCCGTCGGGCTGGTTGCCATAAACAATCACCTCCGCGCCCAGTTCGCGCAGCACGCAAGGCGAGGATTTGTAGGCCGCGCCGTGCGCGCAATCCAACACCACCCGCAACCCTTCCAGCGTCATCCCGCGCGGAAACGAAGTCTTCGCATACTCGATGTAACGGCCCAGCGCGTCATCAATGCGCACCGCCTTGCCGATCGCTCCCGCGGTGGGCCGGATGCTTTCAATCTCGCCGCTGAACACCAGCCCTTCAATCCGCGCCTCGATCTGATCGTCCAATTTGTAACCGTCCGCCCGGAAAAACTTGATGCCGTTGTCGTCGTAAGGATTATGCGAGGCGGTGATGACAATGCCCGCATCCGCACGCAAGCTGCGCGTCACGTAAGCCACGCCCGGCGTCGGCAGCGGCCCGATGAAGAGCACATCCACGCCCATGGACAAAATGCCGGAGGAAAGGGCGTTTTCGAGCATGTAGCCGGAGAGCCGGGTATCCTTGCCGAGGACGATTTTGTGTTTGCCGCGGCTGCGCGACTGGGTTTCAAGGTTTTTGAAGACATGCGCCGCCGCCCGGCCGAGTTTGAGGGCGGTTTCCGCCGTGACCGGTTCGATGTTGGCCGTGCCGCGCACGCCGTCCGTGCCGAATAGTTTTTTGGAAGCTGTCATGTGGGTGGGGTGGGGGAGTTGGATTATTTCGCGGTTGTGATGCGTTCCACTTTGGTGTTGACCGGCATCAGGCTGTCAATTTTCAAATCGCGCGGCACCTGGGCCTGGATGGGTCGGCGGAATTGTTTTTCGTCGCCAGCATCGCTGACGTCAATGTAAGCATGAATTTCCCGCTCCTGCAATTTTTGAAGCTGGTCCGCCGGGCCGCTGATGTCCACCGATACCGTTTGCACATCAGGCAGGTAGCGGTTCGCATTGGTGGCGGAGGTCAGGAGCGTGACCGGCACTGCTGGAAACGTGCGCGAGAACGAACCGACCACGGGCGTCTGCCGCAAGGTTTCGTCCCGCTGCAAGGCGGTTTGAATTGTCAGCCACGTCAACGCCGCCAGCAGCAGCGACAGCAACTTCCACCAGAAATTGTGCAGGATATAATCGGGCGCGGCCATGTTGATTGGCTATTTGGAGTTTGCCTTTTGCACGGGCGTGGGGTGTGGCAGTTTGCGACCACCCAGCCATTTGCGCGACGCGACCACGATGCCATTCGGCTGGCTGCCCTTCACCAGCACCGAGGTGAGAAAGGCCCGCAGTTCTTCCTGGCTCACCCCGCGCACCAACTGCCCCTTGTATGCGTAGGAAATCAGCCCGGTTTCCTCCGACACCACGACGACCGCCGCGTCGGTTTCCTCGGTCAAGCCAATCGCCGCGCGATGCCGCGTGCCGAGCGACTTGTTCAAATCCTGCCTTTGCGTCAGCGGAAAAATGCAGGCTGCATAAGCAATCCGGTCGCCGCGCATGATGACCCCGCCATCATGAATCGCATTGTTCGGGAAGAAAATTGTTTCCAACATTTCCGGCGTGGCTTCACAGTCCACCACGATGCCCGACTCCACGACATCCTGGAGTTGGATCGCTTGTTCCACGGCAATCAACGCCCCGATATGCACCTCGGAAAGCCGTTCCACCGCCTGGATGATGACCTCGATGTTCTCGCGTTGCTCGCGCGCGGTGTAGAACATCGAAAGGCTGCCCAGTTCGGACAACATGCGCCGCAATTCCGGCTGGAAGATCACCAGGATGGCGAACGCCGAAAACGGGAAGAATTTTTCCAACAACCAGGTCACCACATCCAGTTTCAACACCCACGTGGCCAGCGTCATCGCCATGAGCAGCAAAAACCCGATCGCCACCGACCACCCGCGCGTCCCGCGCACGAACATGAGTACATAATAGATCCCAATCGCGAGGAGGGCTATCTCCAACGCGACGCGCCACCAATCATGTATGAATCGGATTAAATCCATTAATCAATCTTTGCGGGCCAGTATGGCTTCCGTCATGCGCAACGCCTGCGCCGTGGCCGCCACATCGTGGGTTCGGAACATCTGAACCCCCGCCGCCGCCGCCAGCGCGGTGCAGGCCAGGGCGCCGGGCAGCCGTTCCGTGCCGCTTCCTCCGGCCAGCCTGCCGAGGAATGACTTGCGGGAGACGCCCAGCAACAATGGCCTCTCTAAACTTGTAAAACTCTCCAGCCTCGCGAGCAACTGCAAATTATGTTCCGTCGTCTTGCCAAAGCCGATGCCGACATCCAAAACCGTCTGCTCCGCCGCCACGCCGGCCGCCTGCAAACGCTTCAGCCGCTCGACGAAAAATTCCTTCACCTCCCGTACCACGTCCGCATAAACCGGGTTCGCCTGCATCGTTTGCGGAGTTCCCTGCATGTGCATCACCACATAACCCGCGCCGGTTTCAGCCACCAGCCGCCACATCGCGTCGTCCGTCCGGTTCGCCCCCACGTCGTTCACGATGCTGGCGCCCGCCGCCAATGCAGCTCGTGCCACCGCCGGTTTCATGGTATCAACGGAAATCGGCACTTTCAATTTTCCCGCCCAAGCCGTGATCACCGGCAATACCCGCCGCAATTCCTCTTCCTCGCTTACCGGCTCCGCGTTTGGCCGCGTGGACTCTCCGCCCACATCAATGATGTCCGCGCCCTGCCGCGCCAATTCCTCGCCCTGCGCCACCGCCGCCGCGTGGTCAAAAAACTTTCCCCCGTCGGAAAACGAATCCGGCGTGACATTCACCACGCCCATCACCAGCCGCGGTCGCGGAAAGCGAAATTCAAACTGGCGAGCGCAAAAAATCATGGTGCATAAAATGGAGTGCTGGAGTGTCGGAGTAATGGTCGCTACTGATGCTCACGTGAGTTCCAAGCGGGCCGTGCCTCAACACTCCAATACTCCACCACTCCATTTCCCCAATTCGGAACCTCACAGCCCCATCGTCTTCGGCTTCTGAATCAGCTCGATCTCATATCCCTCGGGCGCGTCTACGAAGGCGATGCCGCCGCCGTCCGGCCTGATGTGCGGCCCGTCCGAATATTTATAACCCACCGTTTCCAGGTGCTTGCCGAATTCCTCCAGGCTGTCCACCTCAAACGCCAGATGCGTCAAATCCGCCTGTACCTGCACCGGCCCGCTGCCGGGAAAATAGCAAAGCTCAATCGTCTCCTCGCTCTCCGGCGCTTTCATGAACACCAGTTCCGATCCGCGCGAAGACTTGTGCCGCCGCACTTCTTCCAATCCCAGCACCTCGCGATAAAACTTCGCCGTCCGTTCAAGGTCATTCACGCGATAGCGCGTATGCAACAGTTTCTTCGCCGTTTTCATGGCCGAAGCATAGCCCGTCCTCGCCGCAAAGCAACCGCGCAAATGCAAGATCGGCAATGGTTGTAAAACAGACTGCGCGCAAGTCGTGGCGCAGATTTCCTATGCCTGTTTTCATCCGGATGGACCGGAAACTGCGACTGCAACCACGACTTGCAAATATGCAGAACGTGACCGCCACGTTCACCCTCTCCTGGGGGAGAGGGCCGGGGTGAGGGCGGGCGTTTCTAACACTTGCTTTTCATGCGAATGAAAACTGGTATAATCGGCAGACGCCGCGACTCTTCGAAGCGCGTCGCGCTGGCGGGCGCGTTGCGGGTTGGGAAACCCGCGACATAGCAGACTTGGAAGTCTGCGCTACGGCGTCGCGTTCAGAGCCTTTTGAAACATTTCCAAATCGTCAGCGAATTTCTTGGGATCAAAATCCGGCAGCGATTGCGCATCCTTGAACAATTTGCCGAGCGGGGCATCGAGGCGTTTGGCGGTGGCATCATCATTCAGGCCGGCGACGAGTCGGTCCAACGCCAGCACGAGCCGTTCAGCGCGGCGGGCTTGGATGTCACCCGGCGTGGCGGCGTCGCGGAAATCTGCGGCGGTCGCTGCGAGCAGGTCGAGGCATTTGCGGGTCGCATCGGCCGGCCATGAGGACAGGCCCGCGTCGCGGGCAAGTTCATCGCCCCAATCTTGCGCCCGCGCGTAGCGGTCCATCCCCGGTATGACGGCAGGCAGGCCGGGAGCGGCCTGGCGGGCGATTTGCAGCAGCCAGGAAAGCGCGGACCATCGCCTGGCGGCATTTTCCGGCGGCGAATTTTCGCGCTTCAATTGCCAGCTCATTTCGCGAAAGGCAACTGCCTGGCCCACAAACCACGTCTGCGCACCGGACCATTTTTCGCCCTCGCGCCAATGTTTGGGTTCGCTGACCGTCTGACCATCCAATTCGAAGATAAGTTCCGGATGGCCGGCTTGGAGAACGTCGGCATCCACATTTTGATGGCATGCGACGCAACTGTTCGCGCGGACGTAAGGGTTGCTCAAATCGCGCAGGCCGGCATTGACGCGGTCTTGGTGGGTAAAATCGGTGCGCGTGTGGGAGAGCAGCCATTTTTCAGCGGGCCCATGGCAATTTTCGCACGAAACTCCGGCGGCTGGATCAAGGGCTTTGCGCAACACGGCATTGGTCGCGAGGCTTTGAAAGGGTGCATGGCAGACCGTGCAGCGCGCGCTTTGAACGGGGTCGCCGAGTTTCAAGATATCAGCCAGGCGCGCGGACCGGGCCAGGGTGAGCGTGGCATAGGAGCGGGTGTGAACGTCAAACTTGGACCAGCGGAGGCATTGGTTGTGCTTCTCGCCCGCCCCTCCATGGCAACCGGAGGAACTGCACGAAGACTCGCCGCGAAAGGGACTTGAAAGGGCGGAATCCATTTCGTTCGTTTGGGCTTGAACGCGCGGAAGCCAGAGAAGCGCGCCCACACAAAAGAACCACGGAATTCGCCCGCGCAACCCCCGGATCAAACTAAAGCGTTTACTCCGCACGAGGGGTTTGTTAAACAAGCCCAGACCAGAATGCAACCAATATTGCACAAACTGCAAATGGCTCTGGGTGGCAACACCATGCTGGTGGTCGGTTACATTCTGCTGGGGATGCTTTTAACTCAAGGGTGCCTGCTCCTTTATCTCACCTTGCGGCGGATTTATTTTCAGCGCGAACACCAGCGTTTGACGCGCCAACGGCTCCAACTTTTGGTCAAGGCCGCCGCCATCCAATGCCGCGAAGCCGAGCAGGGCAAACTGGTCTGGAGCGGCTACCGCAAATTCCGCGTCGCCAAAAAAATCAGCGAATGTCACGGCGTCTCCTCGTTCTATCTCAAGCCGCACGATGCCAAACCGCTGCCGCCCTACAAACCCGGGCAATACGTCACGTTCCAGTTAAATCTCCCCGGCCAGTCCAAACCGCTCGTCCGCTGCTATTCTCTTTCCGACAGTCCGCATCGCGGTGATTATTACCGCGTTACGATTAAAAAAGAACCGGCCCCGCCCGACCTCGCCGGAATTCCGCCCGGACTCGCCTCGACTTACTTCAACGATGTCGTGAAAGAAGGCGACATCTTGGACCTGAAAGCGCCGGCCGGAAATTTCTTCCTCGACATGGCCAAGGAAACGCCGGTCGTGCTGGTCGGCGGCGGCGTGGGCGTGACGCCGATGCTCAGCATGGCGCAGGCCATCGCGGCGAGCGGCACACGGCGTGAGGTTTGGTTTTTCTTCGGCGCGCGCAACTCGAAGGAGCACATTCACAAGGACGAAATGCTGAAGCTGGCCGCCGGGCACGAAAACATCCGCCTGCACGTTTGCTACAGCCGGCCGGAAGCGCACGAACGCAAGGAAGTTGACTATCATCACGAAGGCCGCGTCACGGTGGATTTGTTCAAGGAACTGCTGCCGTCGAATAATTACGAATTTTTCCTCTGCGGCAACGGCGCGTTCATGACCTCCATCTCCGAGGGCCTTGAAGCGTGGGGCGTGCCGGAAAAAAATGTTTATTTCGAGGCTTTCGGCCCCGCGACGGTGAAGAAAAAAGCCGCCGGCCATGCCACCGAAAAAGTGGCCATCGTCCATGGCTACGAGGTCACCTTCAGCAAGTCTGGCAAAAAGCGCCAATGGCTCGCGGCGAACGGTTCGCTGCTCGACTTCGCGCTCGCGCAAGGCGTGCGGATCAATTCCGGCTGCCGCGCCGGCAGTTGCGGAAGCTGCCTCGTCGCTGTCACTTCCGGCACCGTGGAATATGTCAGTGAACCGGGCGAAAAACCTGAGACCGGCTCGTGCCTGACCTGCATCTGCCGCCCGAAGGGTGATCTGGTCTTGGATGCCTGAGTTAAACTATGTCTGCTGCCCAACCCCAAGTTCTGGACCGACCGCAGCGGTGGGATGCGGCCTTTGACCCCGAAATGACGTCGCAGGCGGTCGAGCGCCTTTTGAAGCTCACACCGTTCCGCGACATGAAGGCGGAGAATTTTCCCAAACGTCTTTCCCTCGCGGACATTCTCCAGCACGACGTCCGCATCCGCCGCTTCCGCGATGGCGAAATCGTCGTGCGCGAAGGCGATTATGGAACATCGGCCTTCATGATCATGTCCGGCTCGGTGCGGGTGGTGCTCGGCAGCCTGCCGGCCTCGGTTCTGGGGCGGCGTGAACCAACGCGCAAAGGACTGTTCAAGGTCCTCGCGCAAATCTGGTCCGGCCGCCGCGAACCGGAGAGTTTCAAGCCTTCGCAGCTCAAGCAGGATTCGCGCGTGACCGCCCGCAAAGGCCAGGATGACGAAGTGCGTGTCTTTTTGCAGGACGTCCCGCGCATCCTCGATGAAAACAAAACCGCCGTGCTGCAGGCGGGCGAATTCTTCGGCGAAATCGCCGCATTGAGCCGCATGCCGCGCACCGCCACGGCTTTCGCGCAGGGCGAGGCCGAGTTGCTGGAAATCCGCTGGCAGGGCTTGCGCGATCTCATGCGCTACGACGAGGAGTTGCACAATCACATTGACCGTATTTATCGCGCGCGCGCTCTGGCTTCGGCCTTGCGCGAAATTTCCATTTTCAGCCACCTTTCCGACGACGATCTCAAGAAGGTCATGGACCAAACCGAGTTCGCGACCTACGGCGATTACGATTGGTCCGGCGAATACAAGCGCCTGGCCCAGGCGGGCGGCACGGGGCTGAAGCCGGAATCCAGCATCGCGCAGGAAGGCGATTATCCAAATGGTGTCATCGTCATACGCGCCGGGTTCGCGCGCCTGAGCCAGAAATTCGGCAACGGCCATCGCACCTTGAATTACCTCGGCGCGGGCCAGATTTACGGCTTCGAGGAAACCGCGCACAACTGGCGCAGTTCCGGCGCGCCCGTGCCGTTGCAACATTCGCTCCGCGTCATCGGCTACACCCACGTGCTCGTCATTCCCACGGCGGTGATGGAATCCATCGTCCTGCCGACCACGCCAAAAAATTCCCTGCCACCGCCCATCCCCGAAGGCGACGGCGCGGAGGAAATCGTGCCCGACGCGGACGCCGCCGCAAAAATCGGCGCGGACACGCTTGAGTTTCTCACCGAAAACCGTTTCTTCAACGGCACCGCCTCGATGGTCATTGACTTGGATCGCTGCACGCGTTGCGATGATTGCGTCCGCGCCTGCGCAACCGCGCATGACAACAATCCCCGCTTTCTGCGCCACGGCCCTACGAGCGGCAAGATCATGGTCGCCAATGCCTGCATGCATTGCGTGGACCCGGTTTGCATGATCGGCTGCCCGACCGGCGCCATCCACCGCGACGCTTTCGGCGGTCAGGTCGTCATCAACCCGACCACCTGCATCGGCTGCAAGGCCTGTTACAACAACTGTCCCTACGACGCGATCCGCATGGTGGAAATCCGCGACGAAGACGGCGCGTTCATGGTGGACAAGGACATGAAGCCGATCCTCAAGGCGACGAAGTGCGATCTCTGCGTGGAACAAATGACCGGGCCGGCCTGTGAACGCGCCTGCCCGCACGGCGCGCTCAAGCGCGTCAACCTGAATGAACTCGATGCATTCGCCAAATGGTTGAAAAGATGATTATTGGAACGCTACAACGTTACAGCGTTAAATCGTTCCAACGTTGTAACGCTGTAACGCTGTAACCACGTAACACCGCAACAATGACCTCCTTCCGCCAACAACGTTTCCTCGGCGTGACGTTCTTGCTGCTCTCCTCGGCGGCAATCCTCGCGGCATACCAGCGTTACGGCCCGCAATTTCCACGCCTGAGTTATTTGTCGGGCGCGGTGCTGTTCGCCGTGATGCTCGTGCTGGCCTTGTACAACGGACGCAAAAAACTCCCATTTCTGCCGCTGTTCACTTCGGAGACCTGGCTGCAATTTCACATCTATGCGGGCTTTATCACCGTCATCTTGTTCCTCGTGCACATCCGTTTTCGCGCGCCGACGGGCTGGTTTGAAACCATCCTGGCGTGGCTGTATGTGCTCGTTACCGGCAGCGGCATCGTGGGCCTGGTGGTGACGCGCACGCTGCCCAAACGCCTCACCACGCGCGGCGGCGAAGTCCTTTTCGAGCGCATCCCCGTCATCCGGCGCGGCTTGCAACAACAGGCCGAAACGCTCGCCCTGAAAGCCATGCCCGAAGTCCACTCGACCACCATCGCCGATTTTTACACGCGGCACTTGCAGGATTTCTTCGACGGCCCCCGCAACTTGTATCTGCACATCATGGAAGTGCGCCGTCCGCAGAACCTTCTCCAAAATAAAATTACCGACCTCCACCGCTATTTGAACGACGGTGAACGACAGACCCTCGACCAGATCGCCATGCTCGTCCGCCAAAAGGACGGCCTCGATTACCATCAGGCGCTGCAACTGCTCCTGCGCGGCTGGTTGTTCATCCACATACCGCTCACCTACAGCCTGCTGATGTTTTCGGTCGTGCATATCGTTTTGGTCTATGCGTTTTCCGGAGGCGCGCGGTGAAAGACCAGTTGCCGCCGCCCGATCCCGATCCGGGCCATTATGTCCGCCCGACGCAAAACTGGATTTGCGGCAAGGCGGTCGAAGGCCAGACCTGCCGCATCGGGCCGGACGCCTCGGGCCGCTGCCGCGCCACCTGCGAATGCGTGCCCGTGCTCGAACTCAAGGAAGGCGAAAAAAAGGGCCGCTACAAATGCACCCGCCCCGCTGAATACGGCGGCCCCTGCGAACACGGCCCGCTGCCCGACGGCACCTGCGGACGTCCCATCACCCGCTGCCAGCCGGTCCGCAGCCTGCGCGCGCAACGCACAGCCTTCACCTACGCCGTCATCACTGCGACGCTCGCGCTGCTGCTGCTCGCGCTGGGTGGTGAACACCGCTGGAACTTCGTCAGTCCCGGCCCCATTTCCGCGCAACATTCCGGCTCAAGCTTCACCAGCCAATTTCAATGGCTCCATTCCAGCGCCAAGCGGGGCGACGCCGGTTGCGCCGCCTGCCATGTCAGCGCCCATTCCGGGCCTTCCGGCTGGGTCAAAACCGCGCTCGAAGCCGACCCCGGCCCGTTGCGCGTCCATGCGCTGGCGCTCACGACCACGGCGGACATGACCACCATTGACCTGCAATGCGAGCGTTGCCACCTCGGCCACACCTTCCACGAACCGAACGTCGTCGAAAACCATTCCTGCTCCGCCTGCCACCAGGAACACCAGGGCACCGGTCTCATGAAACCGCCCACCGACGGCAATTGCGCCACCTGCCACGCCAACGCCCAAATCATGCAGGCCTCCTTCGAGCAGGGCGCCAAGCTTCCGCCCGACGTTTTCAATTTCCGGCCCGCCAGCAGCCGCCAGGTTTTCCAGGCCGCGCGGCCCGGGCGCGGCTACACCCAGGTCATACATTCCTTCGCCACCGACCACCCCGAGTTCCAGGTGCTCGCCGAGAAACTTCTCGACCCCGACACGCTCAAGTTCAATCACCAGCTTCATCTCACCGCGCCCACCGTGCCGCCGGTCAACGGCAAAAGGCTCGAATGCTTGGATTGCCACAAGCTCGATGCCGCCGGCCAGTATCGCCAGAAAATTTCCTTCGACCAAAACTGCCGGCAATGCCATTCGCTGCAATTTGACGCGCACAATCCGGACCTTGCGGTCCCGCACGGCGACCCGGAATTCGCCCGCGCCTTTCTCCGCAGCCTGCCGGTGCAATATGCCGAATACGCCGTCCGCAAGCAGGGCCTCGCCGCGCGCGCCGACTTGGAGAAGTTCGTGCAGGAACAGATGCGGCGGCTTCGCGAACAGTTCGTCAGCGGCGAAGAACTCGAGCAACGCGTCTTCTTCGGCGATTCGAACCAGGGCCGCGCGCAATTTCCCGCCTGCAACTATTGCCACGAGGTCAAGCCCGCCGCCGACGCCGCTCCGCTCGTGACCAAACCGGTCATCATGGACCGCTGGCTCGCGCGCGGCGGTTTCAATCACGCCAAGCACCTCACCGTCGCCTGCGCCCAGTGCCATGAAGTCCTCCACAGCACCCAGACTGCCGATGTGCTGCTGCCGTCCAAGTCCACGTGCGCCACCTGCCACAGCCCCCAAGGAGGCGTCGCCAGCGGCTGCTCCACCTGCCACAGCTACCACGCGCCGGGGAATGCCATGCCGGTCAAGGTGGCGCAAGAGAAGTGAACTGCTGGCTGTTTCCGGTTGTTCGATTTCAGGCCATTGCTTTTCTGAGTCGCCACCTCGGTGCAGCACTTGCACCAGGGTCTCTGAAGTGCTAATCTGACGGGCGAGTTTCACCAACATGCGGGTCAGGGCCACCACCATGACAGCGGGCAACTTTGGAGGATCCAATGAATGCTCACGCTTCGGGCTGGATGCGAATCGTTGCTGGGTTGTTGTTCATGACCCTTTTCGCCGGCAATTCCGCTTCATCAGCCGGCAATCCGCCGCCCATTCCCAAACCCGGACGTTTGGCCGAACCAAGGTCTTTGCAGCAGGCCGGCCTGCCCGTCGCCCAGACCCGCGCGGCCATTCCGTCGGACAATCCCCAGACGCCGGAAAAAATCGCCCTCGGAAAAATGCTCTTCTTCGATGGCCGGTTGTCCGCTGACGGAACCATCGCCTGCGCCACCTGCCATGATCCCGTGCGCGCTTTTACCGACGGACGGCCCGTCTCGGCCGGCATCCATGGCCGCGTTGGCCAACGCAATGCCCCGACCATTCTCAACGCCCTCTATAACAAGTATCAATTCTGGGACGGGCGGGTCATTACGCTGGAGCAGCAGGCGGAATTGCCGGTCATCAATCCCGTCGAAATGGGCCAGCCCAGCGTGGCGGCGGCCATGGCCGGCATCCGCAACGTCAAGGAATACCAGCATGCGTACCAAGCCGTATTCGGACGGCCACCCAATGGCCCCGACACTTGGCGCGCGATTGCCGCTTACGAACGGACTTTGATTTCGTTCAACTCCCCATTTGACCGGTTCATGGCGGGCGACCGGAATGCCGTGGACGATCCGGCCAGGCGCGGCTGGCGGCTCTTCAACGGCCAGGCCCGCTGCAACAAATGTCACGCCCTCAGCGGCAGCCAGCCCAACCTCATCAGCTTCACAGATAATGATTTTCACAACATTGGCATCGGCACCATCCGGCATCAGGTCGTCGCGCTCGCGCACGAAGCCGGGCGGTCCGTCGTTTTGGGAGATGCCGCCGCCACCGACCGCGCCGCCATCCAGAGCGACCTGAGCGTGCTCGGCCGCTTTCTCGTCACCAGGAAGCAGCCGGACATTGCTGCCTTCAAGACCCCGGACCTGCGCAATCTGCTCGTCACCGCGCCCTACTTCCATGACGGTTCTGCAGCCACCCTGTGGGATGTGATTGACCACTACAACAAGGGCGCCGGCCTGCCAAACCCGTTCCTCGACCGGGATATCCAGCCCCTCGCCCTAACCGAGAACGACATCAACGACCTCGTTGCCTTCCTCGCTTCGCTGACCAGCGATGACTACAGGGAACCGGCGATCAAGGAACTGGCCCGGCAACGCACTGATGCGAAGTCATATCGGCCGCAACGCGATATCGGGAGAGCCTTCGGTTCAAAACCGCGCCGGCCGGCACTGGCCGGCCCGTGATTCGCCAAGCGGCGGGAAGCGACGCCAAGCGAAGTTATCCGGCAAAAGGCGTACCCGCCGGCTTCAGCAATTCAAAATCCCGTTTGCTATTCGCGCAGACGGTAAAAGCGATTCGGAAACAAGCTGGCATTGCTGTCCTGGAATGACAGCCAGCCGTTCGTCAGCCCGAGGTTTCCGCTGATGGGCTGCCAGATGCTCAAATTCGTGCTGGCTTGCATTTGAAAATAATTGCTTGCGTAGTCCAAGGTGGCCACGGTTCCGGTTGAGTCGCGGAACAACCATGTAAACGTCCCATTGACCGGCCGGATAGGAGTCGCAAACACCTGCGGAATCACGACCCGCAACAGGGCATTGCTGCTCTGGGCCAGACCGACCGCGTTTGAGAGGGTGACGGAATAGAGACCGACACTCGCGCGCGCCGTATTGGTCACGGTGAAAGTCGAGTTGGTCGCCCCAACGACCGCCACGTTGTCCTTGCTCCATTGATATTTCAATGGGGCCGTTCCGGTTCCTGTGACGCTGAAGGTCGCGTTGGTTGCAGGTGGAACCGTCTGGCTGGCCGGCTGCGCCGTGACGGCCGGAGGGATGTTGACGGTAAATGTCCCGCTCGGACCGGCAGCGGGCGCGGGATTGCCATCAATATCGGTGGCAGTATTGGCGGCGACGGAAATGCCCAAGCTTCCTTCGCCAATAATGTTTGTTACCGTCACCGTGCGAGTGCTGTTTCCGCTCCCGGAAACCACAACTGTTCCATTCGCTGTGCCGGTGCGGTTCAAGGTAACGCCGCCACTGCCCAGGGTGATCGTATTGGCGCTGGTGTAAGTGACCGTGTAAGTCACCGGCCCCGAGGAGGTGAGCTGGGTTGACGGAGCGCTCAAGGAAACAGTCATCGGCGTAGTGATGTTCGCCGTGGTGGTCGGCTGGGTCAGGGTATAATTCCCGCTGGCAGCACCGCTGATGGTCAGCCCGGAAATCGTCACGAGTTTTCCCGAGCCCACGGAACTGCTGGCGAACGTGCCGGAAGCACCGCCCGTGTTCAGTGTAATGCTGTCTCCTGTGACTACACCTGCCAATGCTGCGGATGCAACATTGAGCGTGGCGGCGGTCGTCCCGTCGAAGGGCTTGTTTTTGGCGGTAATTCCGGTGACCGTCAGATTCGCCTTGGCAATGGTGTAAACGAGCGTCGCGGTGGCCGAGCCGCCCAAATTAGTCGCGCCGATGGTGACGTTGAAGGTTCCATTCGTTGTGGGCGTGCCGGTAATCTGACCATTGGACGTATTGACACTGAGACCGTTGGGCAGCCCGGAAGCGCCAAAGCTC
>JAQGPB010000437.1 GCA_028293265.1 Pedosphaera sp.
GTGCGCGGGGTCGTCGAGGTGTCCAGCCATTGCCGGGAGAATTGCCATTATTGCGCCATGCGCCGCGACAACCACTCATTGAAACGCTATCGGCTGGCCGCGGATGAACTGGCCGAGTTGATCATTCACCAACGGCCCGCCGCGATCACGGACATTGACATCCAGGCCGGCGAAGACCCGGTGGCCGTGCGCGAAGTGGTGCTGCCGCTGGTGCGCGAGCTGCGCCGCCGCACCGAGCTGGGCATCACCCTTTGCCTCGGCACTTTGTCGTCACGACAGTACGACGAACTCCGCGATGCGGGCGCGGATTACTATGTCATCAAAATTGAGACCGGCGAGAGCCGGCATTACGATTTTATCAACGCTCCCGGCACTTTGGCCGAACGTCTAGCCGTGATTTGTTATCTGGCGGGCAAGGGGTGGAAAGTGTCTTCGGGGTTGATCGTGGGTCTTCCCGGACAGACCCAGGCGCAGGTGGATCAAGCATTGAATCTCCTGACCCTGCTGCCGCTGGCCGGTTGCAGCATCAGCCCTTTTGTCGCGGGAGCCCAAACGCCTTTTGCCGATGCCGGCAATGGAGACATCGAGCAGATTTTGAACTGTGTGGCGTGGCTGCGATTGCGCGCGCCGCGTTGGATCATCCCGGCGGTCAGCGCCATGCGGTTGGTGTCCGAGGACGGCTATGTGCGCGCATTCAACGCGGGCGCGAATCTGGCCACCATCAACCTGACTCCCCGCGCGGTGCGGGCGGATTATCCGATCTACAAACGCGACCGCATCATCATGGATGAGGAGCGTGTGCTGGCGGCCATTGAAGCGGCGGATTGCCATCTGAGCCGGGTCGGCATTGCGGCCCATTTGCGGCAGGCTGAAACCTTCGTTCAAAGATGATTCGTTATCTTTCCATGAGAACCAAACGATTCCTCCATTTCGACCTGCCCGATGGCCCGCATCCGGTATCAACCCATCGGGCGGCGGTATTCGACGAAAATTATTACCTGCGCGAGTCCGTATGCGGCGAGAACCCCTTTTATCCGGAGCCGGGCCGCAACGTGGCGGTCAGTTGGATGGAAGCCGACACGGGGCCTTCGGAAATCGAGGTGGTCAGTTGCGCCACCCATGAATCTTCATCAACCGAGGAAAGTTCGGCGATTGAGCACACTTCATCTCCCACCCCGGCTGCCTTCAGCCTCGCTCATCCCGGAACTGCCGAAAAATACCCTGCGGCCGGGTCAGCTTGGTCGCAGGGTCATTCTCATTGATCATCAATAAATTAACAAACCAACACAAAAACCAAAAGAAAGCAGCGAATACCATGGATAAACATAGACCAGCAACCAGCCACGATTTGGGCGAACTCGCCGAGAATGCGCACAATCTGATGTCCGCGACCGCGGACGTGACGGGAGAAAAAGTCAGCGAAGCCCGCAAGCGCCTTGCTGCCGCTCTGGAGAATGGCAAGGAGATGTATGGCCGCGTTCGCGACCAGGCGATCGAAGGAGCCAAGGCGGCGGACCAGACCGTGCGCGAGAATCCTTATCAGGCGATCGCCATCGCGGTGGGCGTCGGCGCGATTATTGGCTATCTGGTCGCCCGCCGGTGTTCCCGTAACGATTGATCCTTATGCCACTCGCCACTGATTCCAAATACCCGTTGGTAAGGGGGGCCCAGCCCGCACTGCCCAAGGATTCAGGCCAAACAGCAGCCCGTCATGCAGGCGAGATAAGGAAAAATCAAGAGGCCAACGGGCATGATTTCGACACGCAAGGCAAGCAGGCGGAGACGCGGAGTGAGCAGGCAATCCGTGCCTCCGAACTCAGTTATCGGCGGCTGTTTGAAACTGCGAGGGACGGGATCCTGATCCTGGAGGCCAAAACCGGACGCATTACTGATGTAAATCCGTTCCTCCATAAACTGCTGGGGTTTTCATTTGCCGAGATGATCGGCAAAACCGTCGGCGAGCTGAGCCCGTTCAAGGACATCGAGTCCAATCAAATCATGTTGGAGCGACTGCAGAAGGATGGCTATGTCCGCTATGAAGACCTGCCATTGGAAACCAAGGATGGCCGCCACATTGCGGTGGAGTTTGTCTGCAACGTGTATCCGGCCGGAGACATGGAAGTGATTCAATGCAACGTCCGCGATATCACGCAGCGCAAGCAGGCGGAAGATGAAATACGAAATCTCAATGACACGCTCGAATTTCGGGTGATCGAACGGACGGCACAATTGGAATCCGCCAACGAGGAAGTGACGGCGTTCAGTCTTTCGGTTTCCCACGACCTCCGCGCTCCGCTGCGTCACATCATCGGCTACGTGGAGTTGTTGCAGACGGACGCCGGGCCCGCGCTTTCCGGGAAATGCGCCCGGTATCTGGAAATTATTTCCGAATCCACCAAACGAATGGGGAATCTGATTGATGACTTGCTCTCGTTCTCGCGCCTAGGGCGGACGGAACTGAAAAAGACAATCGTCAATCTCGATGAATTGACCCGGGCGGCGATGGGTGATTTTCACGCGGAGACCATGAAACGCAAGATCGCCTGGGAAATCCATCCGTTGCCCCAGGTGCTGGCCGACCGTGCCTTGCTGCGCATGGTGCTGGTCAATCTGATTTCCAACGCGGTGAAGTTCACCAGCGGCCGTGCCGAGGCCAAAATCGAGATCGGCAGCACCCCCTATGGAGAGGGCGGGACTGCGATTTTCATCCGCGACAACGGCGCCGGTTTCGATCCGGCATATGCCGAGAAACTGTTCGGGGTGTTCCAACGTCTTCACAGCCAGGCCGAGTTTGCGGGAACGGGCATCGGCCTGGCGAATGTCCAGCGCATTATCAACCGGCACGGGGGCCGGGTCTGGGCGGAAGGCGTGCTGGACGGCGGCGCGACCTTTTATTTTTCAATCCCCAAACAAAACGGAGACATTGATGAACACTGAAATTACTATTTTAAAAAACATCCTGCTGGTGGAAGACGATCCGCGGGATGCCGAGTTGACCCTGGCGGCGCTAGAGGAGCAGGATGTGGCCAGGAAGGTCTTCGTAGTCAGTGATGGCGCGGAAGCGCTGGATTACCTGTATTGCCGGAACAAATTCAAAACGCGAGTGGGCGGCAATCCCATTCTCGTGCTGCTGGACAACAAGATGCCGAAAGTCACCGGGTTGGAAGTGTTGAAGATTATCAAGGCCGACGAACATTTGAAAAGCATTCCGGTCGTGGTGCTTACTTCTTCGCGGGAGACGCAGGATCTCGCTGAATTTTATAAACACGGTGTCAACGCCTACGTGGTGAAACCGGTGGATTTTGCCAAGTTCATGCAAGCGGTGAATCAGCTCGGCGTTTTTTGGGCTGCGGTCAATGAACCGCCGCTTCGACCTGGAGTGAAAAAAGCCAGTATCGTAAGCCCTGTGGGGGAAATCCCCCACGGTTAACCCCGTCATATCCTCCGCAGCTTCCCCATTTATTATGAGTGTGTTACGAAAGCTCATACAACCAAACACATTTACATATTGAAAGCAACCTCATGGGAACGATTCTAATAATTTTGCTGATTCTTCTATTGCTCGGCGCACTCCCGACCTGGCCACATAGCAAGGGCTGGGGTTATTACCCCAGTGGCGGGCTGGGCTTGGTCTTAGTCATTCTGGTCGTCTTGGTTTTGATGGGCCGAATTT
>JAQGPB010000477.1 GCA_028293265.1 Pedosphaera sp.
ACGCCGAAGCCCGCGGTGTAAGCCAGCACCGTGCTGCTCCCGTAAATCACATAACCCGCCGCGACTTGTTTGCAGCCGGGTTGCAACACGTTGGCCTTGACATCCCCGTCGCCATTCTTTTCCGGCCGTTCCATGATGGAAAAAATCGTGCCGATGTTCACATTCGCGTTGATGTTGCTGGAACCGTCGAGCGGGTCGAACAGCACGATGTATTTGCCCTGGTCGCCGGAGTCTGAAATGACGTGCGGCTCCTCGTCTTCCTCTGAAACGAGCAACCCAATGTTGCCGCGATAGCCGAGGCAGCGGACGAGTGTCTGGTTTGCGATGACGTCCAGTTTCTGCACGTCTTCTCCTTGCACGTTCACCTCGCCCGTCCCGCCCATGATGTCGAGCAACCCCGCCCGCGAGATTTGCGCGGCGATTATCTTGCAAGCCAGGGTGATGCCCGAAAGCAGCCAGCAAAACTCGGTCGTCGCATGGGGATTGCGCCCCTTCCGTTCCAGGAAGTGCCGCTCCACCGTCTTGATCATCGTTTTATCAGTCATCATCGGGTCAACTCTAGAATCCGCAGTTGGTTGATGCAATTTTAAAAGGCATGGGCGCTGTTTTTTTTCATAAGTGATCTCAAAGTTGGAGAATGCGGGCGCATTTCGCCGGTACCACCACGACCCGCGCCCCGTCATGCGCCTGCCGCACCCGGGTCCATCCGCGGTTAAAAACCCTCCTGCCCCATTGCAGAAAAACGACCCTTTTTGCGTGTAGGGAAAAAAGATTTTTTCACACCCCAAAAAGCCCGTGTTTTTCTGAAAGCAGAAAACCCGCATAAACATTGGCCGCAACCGCCTTTTTTTCACAAAGATTCATCAAAATAAAAAAGCGTGTCAAACCTACCGTAGGTTTCATTTTCCAATATCCCCTCTGGTAAAGTGGGTCCCATGAATGCTCAAAATAGAGTAGGTCAGGGTTCAGGCCATGGGCTTGGCGGCCGGGTAGCGCGGGCGTCTCGCCCGGTGTGGCAGGCCGCCATTGGGCGCATGGGGCGGAGTTTCTCACCAAATCAGACCAAATTTGCGCGCAAGCCCCTTTCCCGTCCCACCCCTCAACCCTCAACCATCAACTCTCAACCCTTCTTCGAGCTTGGTCATTCCTTGGGTATTTCGTCATTGCGTCCTTGGATACTTTGTTCCCGCCCACCCATAATGATTTGCCATTTTCACCATGCTCAGCTTTGATACTATGGCAATGGCTTGGAAACCGAATAAACCACGGCAGCCCAAGCGTCTAATTTTGAAAAAGTTATGACACGCCAGCAAATACTGGACCTCTATTTCATTGACGCCCGCTTCAAGCTCATCGAACTCGCCGCCTTCATGGACCGCGTGGACCGCTCCGAAGGCGAAGAAGACTTCCGCATAAAGGCCTTTCGGCAAGCCCTTGCCGAACTCGGCAAAGGCAAACCCGATCGCGCCAAGCGTGTCTTGATGAGCCTGAGCGATCCGACCAGGAAACCAATTCCCGCCGCCACAACCAAAGCCGCTTGCGGAGCGTTCAAAGGTTGAAGCTGACGCCATCAACTCCCCTACCATCAACCAACGTGCGCTACATCGAACCCCACGCCCATATGGTCAGCCGGGTGACCGACGACTACCTCGCCATGGCCACCGCCGGTTGCCAGGCCATTTGCGAACCGGCTTTCTGGGCCGGCTTCGACCGCAGTTCCGCCGATGGCTTCTACGATTATTTCTGCCAGCTCACCGAGCATGAACCAAAGCGCGCCGCCAAGTTTGGCCTGCCGCATTTCTCCTGGCTGTGCATCAATCCCAAGGAATCCGAAGACCTGAAACTCGCCGACGACGTCTTGGCGATCATTCCGCAATTCCTCACCCGGCCCAACGTCCTCGGCATCGGCGAAATCGGCTTGAACAAAAACAGCCGTAACGAAATCAAGGTCCTCGAAAAGCACGTCGGCCTCGCGGCGGAACACGACCAGCTCATCCTCGTCCACACGCCCCACCTCGAAGACAAATTCAAAGGCACGCGGCTCATTGTGGATTTGCTGAAAAGCGACAAACGCATCCGCCCCGGCCGCGTCATCATAGATCACGTCGAAGAACACACCGTCAAGCTCGTGCTCGACTCCGGCATGTGGGCCGGAATGACCCTTTATCCCGAATCAAAATGTTCACCCGCGCGCGCCGTTGACATGGTGGAAATGTACGGCAACGAGCGCATCTGGATGAACTGCGCCTGCGACTGGGGTGTGAGCGATCCGCTGGCCGTGCCAAAAACCATGCTTGAAATGCGCAAACGCGGCCACAGCGCATCGACGATTGACAAATTGGTTTACCAAAACCCGCTCCAGTTCTTAAGCCAATGTCCCAAGTTCAAGCCGCTCGCTGCCTGACGCCGCTTCGAGCATCACCAAGTGCAAGTACTGGATTGGTTGGGTTTTTCAGGGGCCGGGGTTGAGCTGAAAATGAATCCGAAAAAAGGAGGCGGGGGCGGCCTCGGGAAAGAAGGCGTTGCGCACGTACACCTGTCCCAAATTTGACGTGATCGTGAGCTGCGAAGGAGTAGCCTGGGTCCAGTTCAACAAATTGGACGAGCTTTCGACGACGCGGGTCACATTGCCGAGGTTCGCGCGTTCCCGGTAGCTGAAAACAAATGTGCCGGCTGCAAAGGGAACCTGTTGCAGCAGAAAGTTGGACGAGTCCGCGCTCAATGGATTGCCGCCAGTGGCGAACTCGGCCAGGTTGGGAACGCCGTCGCCGTCGGGATCGGCCATCGCCCCGGAAATAGAGGGACTGGCCAGTTGGGTGTCGTTGAATTGATGCACGGCCCAATCTTCAAATGTTCCCGGCAAGGCCCGTTCGAAAAAGGAAAGTTCCACGACCTGCACGTTGCGCGAATTGGTGGGAAAGGAAGGGTCGTAAGAACTGGTGATGAGAAGCTGGGCGTTGGTGGCGTAGATGGGCGGTGACTCATGAAGATCGAGCGTGGAAGTGGCGGCCATGATGCCTTGATATACA
>JAQGPB010000480.1 GCA_028293265.1 Pedosphaera sp.
GTCGTCCTGCTGGCCATGGTCGGCCTGCTTTCTTTCGGCACACTCTGGCAGGCCCTGCTCGCGCCCGGCTGGTACCTCATGCTCCATTTATTGGAAGCGAACCTGGTCACACCGGTGTTGCTCGGACGCCGCCTCACGCTCAATCCCGTGGTCATCTTTGTTTCGTTGATCTTTTGGACCTGGCTTTGGGGCGTGCCGGGGGCTTTGTTGTCGGTCCCGATCCTGGTCTCGATCAAAGTCATCAGCGACCGCTTCCCGGCGATGTCACCCGTCAGCGAACTTTTTTCCCGATGAACCAGCAACCGTTCATCAGCGGGTCAAAATGAAACACCATGCCGGAAAAATGTTGAGCCAGGTGGGGGCGCGGAGCCAGCTACCCCTGCGAATATTGGCGGGTTTGGGAAGCAGCGCGCAGGCGCATTGGGACGATTTACGGCATGCGGCATCAGTCATTGGTACCGTGCTTTACACGGGCATTCAGCCGCGTTATTGGACGCGCGCGATGCGGACGGCCTTTGCCCGTCAAATTCTGGACATCGGCATCGAACCACTCCTGTTCGTGGGCGCGGTGGCGGTTTTCGTCGGTATTTCGGTGGTGTTGCACCTTACCCATTGGGTTGGAGAAGCGGGGCAATCACAATTGCTCGGGCCGCTGCTGGTGACGGTCGTCGCGCGGGAACTCGGACCATT
Source organism: Pedosphaera sp. (assembly GCA_028293265.1). The sequence continues at coordinate 691 of JAQGPB010000480.1, forward strand.
GCTGATCAACCTGGTGGTGATCGTCCGCAGCGGCAGCGCCATGACGACCGAATTGGGCGTCCTCAAAATCAACGGACAAATCCGCGCGCTGGAAGCGCAGGGAAGCGATCCCTTCCTGCATCTGGTCGTGCCGCGCGTGCTGGGCATGACGGCCTCCACATTCTGCCTGACGATCATTTTTATTCTCATCGCCCTCGCCAGTGGATTCTTCTTCGCGGCCTGGACGGGAGAGGGCAGTCGCAATCTGCTTTTGTTTGTGGACAATGTGTCGAGTGCGGTTCAGCCCAAGGACGTTCTCAATATCGTCGCCAAGAGCATTCTGCCCTCCCTGTTTGCCAGCGCCTCCTGTTGCATTAGCGGACTGGGCGTTGGCGAATCCGTCACGCAAATCCCGCAGGCCACGCAATGCGCGCTCACCCGTTCGGTCGCCGGACTGTTCGCCGTCTCCGTCCTGGTGTCGCTGCTGACCTATTTGAAACCATGAAGGAACCTGCTGACATTCCTGAACTATTGGGTCCTGATGACCGGAAACAGGAGCCCGGGCAACGCTTTAAATTCCGGTGCGTCAACGAAATTACCGGCATTTTCGTGCTGGTCATCATTGGCCTGTTGATCGCCGCCGTGGTGTGGATGGGTCGCAGTCAGCGCTGGTTAAAAAGCAATGTCACGTTGCGAATTATTTTGCCCAAAGCCGGCGCGGCGGGGATTCGCCAAGGATCGGAGGTTTACTTCCTGGGCACGCTTGTGGGCACGGTCTCTTACGTCAAGGTGGATGAAACCGGCCACATGGAGGCGGAAACAAAAATTCGCCATGATTTCTTCCTGTTCGTGCGGTCGGACTCATCCGCGGTAGTCAAAAAGAAATTCGGGGTGGCGGGCGATTCGTTCTTTGAGCTGACGCGCGGCAAAGGCCGGCCCTTGCCGGAAAACAATGCTTCCATCGTCTGCAATGAACAGTTCCAAAGCCCGCTGGAGTCTGCCATCGAGGAAGTCCGCCGTGAAGCCATGTCGGTGTTGAAAAAAACCAGCGCCGGGCTGGATACGTGGACCAAATTGGGCACGAACCTGGGCGAGACCCGGCAGCACCTCGACGGACTCGCGGTCAAGCTGGAGAACATGGCTGCCGGCATCGAGGCCGGCAAGGGCACCGTTGGCAAGCTGGTCGCCGACCCCGCACTCGCCGACGAGGCACAGAAACTTCTCGCGCAGGCGAGCCAGACGATCAGCGAATTGCAGGGCGTCGTTACAAACTTGAATATCGCGGTGAAGAACGTCCAGAAAGGCACGGAAAGGCTGCCGGAAATCACCGGCGCTGTGGCCGACGAAGCGAAAGACCTGCCCGGCCTGGTGCAACAGTCGCAAACCTCGATGCGTGAGATGGAGCGGCTGATCGAAGCCATGCAACGCCACTGGCTGCTGCGAAAATACGTGAACCATACCAACCCGCCTCCCCTGCGCGCGTCGCCCGCCATTAATGAGCCGGACAAAAAATCTGCGAAAGTCCTCGTTTCGCCAAGAAATTCGCCGCAGTAACAAAGAAGCCCTGACTTCAGTCCGCGGACCGGCTGCCTGAATGTGGAGAGGAAAAAGGAAAACCGGCGGTTCATTCCTCCGCAACCAGGGCAGTTAACCAAGCAACCCCTCTCCCCGACCCTCGCCCCGTTCGTTCCTCACGGGGCGAGGGAGAAGTAGCGCCCGGCGGTTTGAGAGTTCGCCGTAAATTTTGGCGGCGAAATGGCCTGCGAATCCCGTTCCAAACAAGTCAGCGCCCATGGGGGATACCCCCAACTCGTTAAGCGACCGCCCATGCCGCACCATGGCTCGCATGTCGGAATAACAACCGAAACAGCCTGAATTGAAAAACCATATAAGATGAACACAAAAATCATTGCCATCGTCCTGGTCGTGCTCGGCCTCGTGGTGCTTGCCTATTCGGGCATCACCTTCACCACTCCGGGAAAGCCGGTAGATTTCCTGGGAATGCATTTTGAAACCACCGTCAGCCACTTCATCTCCCCTGCCATCGGAGCCATCGCGCTCGTGGGCGGAATTGTGTTGTTGCTTTTTAGTTCCAAACGGGCCTGACGCGCGAAGTCAAAGCCTGTGCCAGCAGGTCAGGCGAACCGGCCATCTTTCCGCTTATGAACAAACTGAAGGTTTTTTGCCTGACCGTCATCGAAGTCATCAAACAGGCGTGTTTGCTTCCTCAGACCATCGCCCATGCCGTCCAGCGGAAACGGCAGCAAACCGTCCTGAACGAAAACGAAGCGGAACGACTCGACCGGATACGCAATCCGTCAAAATATCTGGGAAAGTGATCTTATTGGCCTGCTTGCCAATCATCACAAAATCATTGCCGAAAACTAATCTCGGTTCCTTCAGTGGTCAAAAAGAGACAATGCGCCGCCTTGGCCATGGAAGCCTCGTGGTTTGCCTCCATTTCTGGGCAAAATTCTCGGTTTCTTCCACGCGGGTGTTGTGGAGCAGGCCGGAAACATGAGTTTTCACCCCTCCCTGCCCTTCAACCCTTTTGCCAACTCAAAAGCAGCTTTGTGCCTTAGCGGTGAAATACTTGAAACAAATGTTAGACGAGAAGGCCTTCTTCTGAGACACTAATCGGCTGTCTTGTCTCTGAATGCAGAATCAAACAAATATGCTCAAGTCCAAAGTCAAACGGTCGGCCGCCAACGTCGCTCCAGCGAAAGCGGGGCGCAGGTTCAATGCTATTGCAGCCACAGGTTCCAAAGCCACGATGCATAAGCCCAACGGGGATCCTCAACGTCATGGCGCAACTGTCCAAGCCAGGCCCGCTTCTGCTGATGCTCCTAATGGGGGCGCCAAGCAGGACACCAGTGCCATGAAAACGAAATCCGGCTTGGACCTGACGGAAAAAATCCGTGACTTGGTCAGCCTGGCCAAAGAACAAGGACACCTTACTTACGACGACATCAACGACGCCTTGCCGGACACCATCGTCACGCCAGAAGACCTCGACCAGATTTACACCAAACTGGCCAATCTCGAAATTGATATTGTGGACCAGGCCGAAGTGGACCGGGTGAAACAACCGGAGGCGGAAGAAGAAGAGGAGAAGGAAAAGGGACGGCTGGACATTCTGGACGATCCTGTCCGCATGTATTTGCGGCAGATGGGCAAGGTGCCGCTCCTCACCCGCGAGCAGGAAGTCGCCATCTGCAAGCGGATGGAAGCGGCGGAAAACGAGCAGAAGCAGATACTTTACAGTTTCGGCTTTGCCGCCAAAGAACACATCGCCCTTGCGGAAAAGTTGATTTCACAGCCGCCCAAGGAACGGTTTGACCGAGTCATTTTGGATCAGAAAGTCGAGAGCCGTGAGCGGCATTTGAAAGCCTTGGTCCGGCTGATCAAGAAGGTCCGGGAAATGGACCAGAAGGTGGATGAGAAATATGCCACCTGGCAAAAAACATCCGAGGCTTCGGCCAAGGCAAAAGTTCTCAACGAGCTCAAGAAACTTGATCGAAATCTCCAGGCGGCCTTTCCCAAGTTCTGTTACAAGCAGAAGGTCATTGAGGAGATGGTACTGGTGACCCAGAACATTCACGACAAGCTCCAGGCGAGTTTGCGTGTCATGGCGGAGTTGGAGCATCAGCGCAAATCCGAGCATCAACAATCCCTTTTCCATTCCGAAAAGCAAAAGGTCAAGGGGTTGCAGGAATTTGTGCGCATGTCGTCCGACGAATTCCTCCAGGCCCACAAGCGACTGACTCAGAGCGCGGCCGGGGCCGATCAGGCACGGACCGAAATGGCCGAGGCCAACCTGCGTCTCGTCATCTCCATCTGCAAGAAATACATCAACCGCGGCCTGCCGTTTCTGGACCTGATCCAGGAAGGCAACATTGGCCTGATGCGCGGGGTTGAAAAATTTGAATACCGCCGCGGCTATAAGTTTTCCACCTACGCAACCTGGTGGATCCGCCAGGGAATCACCCGCGCCATTGCCGATCAGGCCCGCACCATCCGCATCCCGGTTCACATGATCGAGATCATCGGCAAGCTGATGCGCGCACAGAAGGAATTGTTCCAGGCCTTTGGCCGCGAAGCGACGCCCGAGGAAATTGCCGATGAAATGCAGCTTTCCGGCGACCGCGTCCGCACGATTCTCAAAATGGCGCAAAACCCCATCTCGATGCAGGCCACGGTTGGCGACAGCGACGACGCCTGCTTCGGCGATTTCATCGAAGACAAAGGCGCGGAGAATCCGTCCGTCATGGCGGGCAACAGCCTCTTGAAGTCAACTTTGAATGATGTTCTAAGCACCTTGAACGAGCGCGAACGCCGGATTCTCGAAATGCGCTTTGGATTGGTGGACGGTTATGGCCGCACGCTCGAAGAATTGGGCTCGCACTACAAGGTCACCCGCGAACGCATCCGCCAAATTGAGGCCAAGGCATTGCGCAAATTGCGTCATCCGACGCGCGCTACCCACTTGAAGGGTTTTCTGGAAGTCGCAGTGGCGGCTTGATTTTTGTCGGCCATTGATTCCTGTACAAATAACACACGAAATTCAAGGGTGGCAGATCTCCGTCCTGAACGGGGGCTGCCACCACAACATCCAAATTCACCAGCAGCAGTCGCCACGTCCCCCTCGCCTCGGGGGATTCTTGGTCGAATACAGATAACACTTTGATGCCAAAAGGATTGGTGCGTTTTCAACCTTCCTTGACCAGCCTTGATTCGCTATGACCGACGGTTCCGCCAAACGACGAAAAGTCCAGATGGTTGGCCCGTAAAGGCCAAAGCCCCTGCATTTCATGCGGGATCGGTCACAGGCAAAGTGTTCCTCCAACCCGTCGTTCCTTGCCGGACTATTGCAGCAGAACCGCTGACTCGCACCCATCCCGATTTTTGCGTTCAAATCTCGCTTGCTTTGCCGGTATTGAACCTTATTTTCTCTCCATGTTTGTTACTGACACGCCTGTAGCCGCAAAACATAACGCCAAAACCGGCAGCCCAACCGCCGCGCCTGTCACCACGCCGGCGCACGCCGACCTGCTCGCGCCCGTTGATACTTTCGCCCGCCGCCATATCGGCCCGGACGCTGCCGAGACGGCGCAAATGCTGGAGACTCTAGGATACGCTGACTTGGATGCCCTCATCAATAGCGTCGTGCCAAAACAAATCCGTCTGTCGAAACCCTTGAACCTGCCATCGGGCCGGGGCGAGCAACAGGTGCTCCAGGACTTGAAGGCCATCGCCAGCCAGAACCAGGTGTTTCGCTCGTTCATCGGACAGGGCTATTCGAATTGCACCACGCCACCCGTCATTCAGCGCAACGTGCTTGAAAATCCCGGTTGGTACACGCAATACACTCCTTACCAGGCTGAAATCGCCCAAGGACGTCTGGAAGCATTGCTGAATTTTCAGACCATGATCAGCGACCTCACCGGCATGGACATCGCCAACGCGTCGCTGCTCGATGAAGCCACCGCCGCCGCAGAAGCGATGCATCTGTGCCAGGGACTTCACCCGGAGCGAAACATTTTCTTCATTTCGACGGAATGCCACCCGCAAACCATTGATGTCGTCAAAACCCGCGCCAAGCCGCTCGGCATCGAGGTGCAGGTCGGCGATCATGAATCGTTTCAATTCACCGACAAAGTGTTTGGCGCGCTGATTCAATATCCCGCCACGTATGGGGATATTTACCATTACGACGATTTCGTCGCCAAGGCCCACGCCGCTGGCGCAATGGTGACGGTCGCCGCTGATTTATTGAGCCTCACCTTGCTGCGCCCGCCAGGAGAATTCGGCGCGGACGTTGCCATCGGAAGCGCGCAACGGTTCGGTGTGCCGCTCGGCTTTGGCGGGCCGCACGCTGCCTATTTCGCCACGCGCGACGCCTTCAAGCGCCACATGCCCGGTCGAATCGTCGGGGTTTCCAAGGACTCGCGCGGTCGCCCTGCCCTGCGGCTCTCGCTGCAAACCCGCGAACAACACATCCGCCGCGAGAAAGCCACCAGCAACATCTGCACCGCCCAGGCCCTGCTCGCCAACATGGCGTCGCTTTACGCGGTTTATCATGGACCAGATGGTCTCAAACAAATCGCTCTTCGTGTTCATCTCTTGACGGCAGCCTTGGCGAAAGGTCTGCAGCAGCTCGGTTATCAAATCAAGGCTGCCGCGTTCTTCGACACCTTGCGCGTGGATTTGGGCCAGAAAAATTCCGCTGAAATTGCCAAGCTTGCGGAAGTGCTGCGCATCAATCTGCGGCTTATTGATATCCACACGGTCGGCATCTCACTCGATGAAACCACAGTGGAAAAAGATCTGGCCGATCTGTTCCGCATTTTCAATGGCGGCCGCGTGCCGTCGTTCAGCGTCGTCGAAATGGCCGCCCAGGCGGACGCCAGCTTCCCCGCGCCGATCGCCCGCACCAGCGCGTTTCTGACCAACACGGTCTTTAACCATTACCATAGCGAGACTGAAATGCTCCGTTACGTGCGCCGGTTGGAATCACGCGATCTCTCGCTCACCACCTCGATGATTCCGCTCGGTTCCTGCACGATGAAGCTGAACGCCACTGTGGAAATGTTCCCGGTGTCATGGCCGGAATTCGGCCAACTCCATCCCTTCGCCCCGTTGCGGCAGACGCAGGGTTACCAGACGCTTTTTCAGCAGTTGGAAGATTGGCTCGCGGAGATCACTGGCTTTGCTGGAATTTCGTTGCAGCCCAACGCCGGTTCGCAGGGCGAATATGCCGGGTTGCTCGTCATTCGCGAATGCCATCAGGACCGCGGCCAGGGCCATCGCAATCTCTGCCTCATCCCGACTTCCGCACACGGCACAAACCCCGCCAGCGCCATCATGGCCGGCATGCAGGTCGTGGCTGTGGCGTGCGATAATCAGGGCAACATCAACGTGGCCGACTTGAAGGCCAAAGCCGAGGCGAATCGCGACCACCTCGCGGCGTTGATGGTTACCTACCCTTCAACTCACGGCGTCTTCGAGGAAACCATCAAGGAAATCTGCGAAATCGTTCACGCGAACGGCGGCTTGGTCTATATGGACGGTGCCAACATGAACGCGCAAGTCGGACTCTGCCGGCCCGCGGACATCGGGGCCGATGTCTGTCATTTGAATCTGCACAAGACGTTTTGCATCCCGCACGGCGGCGGCGGTCCGGGCATGGGCCCGATTGGCGTGGCGGAACATCTCGTCCAATTTTTGCCCGGCCATGCAGTGGTGAATCTCGGTGGCGAAAGCCCGATTGGCGCGGTTTCTGCCGCGCCTTGGGGCAGCGCGAGCATCCTGCCGATCTCGTGGGTCTATATCGCCGCGATGGGCGGCACCGGCCTGACCGACGCGACCAAAGTGGCGATTCTGAATGCGAACTACATCGCCAAACGGCTCGAATCTTTTTTCCCGGTGCTCTACAAAGGCCATGGCGGCCTCGTCGCGCACGAATGCATCCTTGATCTGCGCCAGTTCAAGAGTGTAACCGTCGAGGACGTTGCCAAGCGGCTGATGGATTATGGATTCCATGCGCCGACAATTTCCTTTCCCGTTTCGGGCACGATGATGGTGGAACCGACCGAGAGCGAATCGAAGGCGGAACTGGACCGTTTCTGCGAAGCGATGATCAGCATCCATGGTGAAATTCAGGCCATCGAATCCGGCAAAGCCGACAAGCAAAACAATCTGCTCAAAAATGCTCCGCACACCGCCGACATGCTGGTGGCGGACAAATGGGACCACCCCTATTCGCGCGAGCAGGCCGGCTATCCCGTCAAATCGCTGCACGACCACAAATTCTGGCCCGCCGTCGGCCGCATTGACAACGTGTATGGCGACCGCAACCTGGTCTGCTCCTGCGCGGGAATGGAAGCGTACAGTTAGAGCCAATCTCGGCAGGAGCCGACGTGAGGCTCAAATCTGCCTGCTTGGAGGGGAAATATTAGAGACTCGTCTGCTACATGGATGGGTTATTAGTGCTTTGACAATTTATTGGTCGAAACCAAAATCGGCGTCGCTTCAAATTCGGCGAAGCGGCTTTGATGCACTGCGAAGGTCAGAGTCATGGACGAGGCTCTGACGCCAGGATCGAATGCAAAATAATACTCACCTTTGCCGGTGCGGTCGGTGCTCCAGCACGGCATCTCCGTTCCAGCTTCATTCACGGCTCGAATCAGTTGCAGGTGGACCGAGTTGGTGGCTGGCGTCAATCGGGCTTCCATGACCGGCTGGCTGGGTTGAACGGAACTGATGGGCCGGGGCGCACGGGCCGCATAGATGTTCTCCACCAGCAATTGCCGGCCAGGCAGCTCCACCTCCATTTGGGGCGCCAGCGATTCCGAGCCGGTGGGAAAAGGAACGTTTTTGAGCGTCACCAGCTCGTCCGGTGAAAAGCCGGTATGATGCACGAAATCAACCCGCAGCTTGAACGGCCCCACCGCCGGATCCAAAGCGGGTTCAAAGTTCAGGACGTTATCACCTCCCCTGAATCCCTGGCTCAGCGCCCTGATCGAAATAACTTTGTCGTGCGCATCGGTAACTTTCAGGTTCTCCGGGAACCAATTTGGGACAGGTGCGCCGTTTCGGGTGATGTGAAAAATTGCCTGCGAAAACGAAATTCCGTTCGTCATTTTCGTATAACCGAAAGGTTCCGATTTCAAACCGGCAAACAGTGACGTCAGTTGGAATGTCAAGTCACCATCCTGTTTGGGCAGCGTCAAAGGCTGTGTGGGCGCCGGGAGTGGAACCAGCGCAGTCCCCGGAATCAAAAAATTCGCAAGCCGCTGAGTTTTCACGTCGGAATCATAAATGCAAATTCCAACAATTTTGCCGTGGGGATCCGGTGTGTCGATTTGGTAATAGGAAATGTCTCCCTCACGGCCCGCGTAAATCGTGCCCATGCTGGCACCGTTTGGATCATACTCACAGCCAAACTCATCCACCACGCGAACGGGGAGGTAGCCACCGGAATGACCACCAGGGAGCGAAGGGTCATTCGGCTGAGGGAAAGTTTCGTGCAACCAAAATGCCGGAGTATTAGTCCGGGGAATGGTCTGGGTAGCCACTTTAACTGCTGTAGCGCCTGACCAAGGCTTCAATGCCGCAGGCAACATTTTGTAAAGCGAGCGCTGATAAGATTTGCCCAAGACAAGGGTATGATTGCTGCCGTAAGTCGTTTCCAGAAATGCAACCACGACGCCGTTGGTCATGCGGAAGGATTGCACCGGCTGCGGTTTTGTTCGCATGACAAACAGGCTCAATGCGGCCAGCGCGATGACCACCAACGAGCATAGTAAGATTCGCCTAGACATGATGTGTGCCGATCAAATCCAACACCGCGCGCACCGCCGCGACTTCCGCCGCGACGCGCGTGACGAGTTGAAAATCCGAAGGCGCTTCCACCGTGTACGAAAGCCGCGTCTTGTGGGTCAGCAGATAAAATGCCTCCGGCCACTGGGGTCGCGAACGCGGGTCCATGCTCGGACTGATGATGCCATTGAGCGCCGGCCGGCCCTCGATCATCAGCGACATGTCAATGGGACAAATTTCCTCCACCCGGCTGATGATGGCCTTGGCGTAGGAGGGCTGGTTGTCCGGATTCAGTTCGTAAACGTAAAAACCTTCGGACTCCCAGTCTTCATGCAGGCAAAAGCAGACATCAAAACTCGGTTGCCGCTCCAGCCAGGCAATGTGGGCGCGGATCTCTTCTGCTTTGGGCTCCAAATATTCCCGGTTCAAATCAATTCCCTTGGCGTTCTCGCGGCTGTTCAGCGGAAAGCCGGTCGGATTCAGGCAGGGGCAAAGCCAGAGATCCACGTTGGCCGGCCAGCGATTTTCCTGAAGCATTTGCAGCACCGCCAAGGGCCCGGCCGGTTCGTCGCCATGGATGCCGGTGGAAATGTAAACCCGCTTTTCCGCCTGCGGCACCGTGCGGGTCAAACCTAGCAGCCGATGAGAGTCGCCCGTTAGAAAGGCCTCGGATTTCCAGCCATGCGCCTCAGCCGCATGCTCGATTTCGGCAAGGACGCGTTGAATATCAATGCCTTCGCCGAAGTACTTGCCGACATTTTTGCCGAGTCGCTGCATGGTAGGAATTTGCCGCAAATTCGCTTTGCCGCCAAGCAGACAAATGGCAATCGGAAGCCTTTGCCGAAGCCGATGATCAAGCCTGCCACTTCGCAGTGGCCTTTTCAGATTCGCAGCTTTTTTCCCCGCACCCGCAGCCACCTTCCTCCTGGTCCGCAAAATCATGATTGTCCCAGCTTGGGTCGAGGCCGAGGTCCTTGAGCATTTGCAGGTCTTTTTCGACCGGTTGGTTCAACGTGGTGAGATAATTGCCGACCATCAACGCGCTGGCGCCGGCGGCGAAGACCATGCTTTGCATGTCGCGCAGGTTCACGGTGCGACCGCCGGCGATCATGATTTCCTTTTTTGGCAGGATGAAACGGAAACATGCAATCGTCTTCAGTATCTCCAGCGGCGGCAGCGGCGGAGTTTTTTCAAAGGGCGTGCCGGGAATCGGGTTGAGGATGTTGATCGGCACGACGTTCGCACCGACTTCCTTCAAGGCGAAGGCAAGGTCGCAACGGTCGGCGCGGGTTTCGCCCATGCCGATGATGCCGCCGGAGCAAATCTTGATGCCGGCTTTTTTGAGGTAGCCGATGGTTTCAATGCGGTCCTCATAGGAATGGGTGGTGCATTGGCTTGGGAAAAAGCGCCGCGAGGTTTCCAGATTGTGGCCGTAACATTCCAAGCCGGCTGCCTTCAACCGGTCAGCGACTTTCTGGCTTTTGATGATGCCGAGCGAGGCATCGGGACGGGTCTTGCCGGTCTTGGCGAGGTCGCGGATGCGGTCGCACACTTCATCCAGCAT
>JAQGPB010000516.1 GCA_028293265.1 Pedosphaera sp.
AGTTGGGCAATCCGACCGGCACTCCCGATCAGATGGACAAGTTGAACAAGGACCTGGCGAAGCTCCAGGAAGCGGCCAAGGCGGCAGCGTCCAAGGACGGGAGCATGAGCCAGTCCGACAAGGAAAAAATTTCGAAGTCCATGGCGGCGCTGTCGAAGCAGGCGCAGGAGATGGGAATGCAGATGCCGAACCTTGACCAGGCCATCGAGGCGCTGGCGGCGAACCAGACGGATATGTTCCTGAAAGATTTGGACGCGCAAATGCTGGATTTGGAAAAGATGCGGGACATGGCCAAGAGCCTGCAACAAATGCAGCAGCAGATGGAGAAGATGGGCAAGGATCTCGCGGAGCAGTTGAAGAACGGCCAGCCGGAAGCGGCGCAGGGCACGTTGAAAAAAATGATCAATGATTTGAAGTCGGCCAAGTTGACGCCGGAGCAGCTTAACAAGATGATGGCGGAAGTTTCCAAGGCGATTGATCCCGCGAGCCAGTATGGAAAGGTGGGGGAACATTTGCAAAAAGCGGCACAAAATTTGAAGGCGGGCGAGAAATCGGGCTCGTCGCAATCGCTGGCGGAGGCTTCCAAGGAATTGGACAAGCTGATGCAGCAGATGGGCGATGCGCAGGCGATGATGGCGGAGCTGGATGCGCTGAACAAGGCGTCCATGTGCGTCGGGTCGGGCCAGTGCTTTAGTTCGGGCATGTGCAACAAACCTGGATTGGGCAAGGGCGGCAAACCGGGCAGCGGCGTCGGGACTTGGGCGGATGAAAACAGCGGCTGGGGTTACAATGGCCAGATGACGGATCGTTGGGACAACACGGGACAAGTCCGGCCGGACCAGGCGCCGAAGGGCACCAGTGACCGCGGCGATGGGGAGTTGAATGACGCATTGAAGCCGACGAAGGTGAAGGGGCAGTTCTCTCCCGGCGGTCAGATGCCGAGCATTACTTTGAAGGGCGTGAGCATCAAAGGCCAGAGCAAGGTGGCTTATGAGGAAGCCGCCGTGGCCGCGCAGGCTGATGCGCAAAGCGCGTTGAGCCAGGAAAAAGTCCCGCGCGCCTATCAAGGGGCCGTGCGCGATTATTTCGACGACATGAAGAAATAGGCCGCTTTTCAATGACGATGAATCATATTCCCGCGTGATACGAAAACGAGTCCATCCGATTTCGTTCAAGCCTGCCATCGCCGCACCAGGGTCGCTCCTTCCACTTCTGATTTCTAATCAACCACTATGAATACTGAAGAACAAATTGCCTCGTTTAGACAAAACTATGCGGCGCTGCGCGCGGAAATTGCGAAGGTCATCGTCGGCCACGACGCGATTGTGGACGGCACGCTGATCGCGGTGCTCGCGGGCGGCCATGTGCTGCTCGAAGGCGTTCCCGGATTGGGCAAGACGCTGCTCGTCCGCACGCTCAGCGAAGTGCTGGACCTTTCCTTCAACCGCATACAATTTACGCCCGACCTGATGCCCGCCGATATTCTCGGCACGAACATGGTCATGGAAACCGCCGATGGGCGCCGCGAATTCGAGTTCCAACGCGGACCGATCTTCGCGCATCTCCTCCTCGCGGACGAAATCAACCGCGCCACGCCCAAGACGCAGTCCGCCATGCTCGAGGCCATGCAGGAAAAAAGCGTCACCGCCGGCGGCGAAATCCGCAAGCTGATTGAGCCGTTCTTCGTGCTTGCCACGCAAAACCCGATTGACCAGGAGGGGACGTATCCATTGCCCGAGGCGCAATTGGATCGTTTCTTTTTCAAACTGGTCGTCGGTTATCCCAACGCGAGTGAATTGACGGAGGTGCTCACCCGCACCACCGAAAACACCCGCGCCACCGTGAACAAGGTGCTCGACCGCGAGACGTTGCTGGAATTGCAGCGGCTCGTGCGGCAGGTGCCCGTCGCCACGCATGTGAAGGATTATGCTGTGCGCCTCGTGCTCGCGACGCATCCCAAGACCGAGACCGCCGCGCCGATCACGAATCAATATCTGCGGTTCGGCAGCAGCCCGCGCGGTGGCCAATGTTTGCTGCTCGCCGGCAAGGTCCGCGCGCTGACGCAGGGACGTTTCAACGTAAGCTTCGACGACATACAGGCCGTCGCCACGCCCGCGATGCGCCACCGTTTGATCCTCAATTTCGAGGCGGAAGCCGAGGGTGTCACCACCGACCATATTATTGCGCAAATTTTGCAGGACGTGCCGAGGGATGCGGCGGCGGTGAACGCGTAACCAACGGAGCCGAAAACACTTTCTTGGCTAATCCCCTTCTTACTCCTGAACTGTTGCGCCGGTTGGAGCAATTCCAGCTTCTGGCGGCTCGCCGCGCCAAAAGTTCCGCGCGGGGCGAGCGCCGCAGCAAGGCGCGCGGGCAATCGGTTGAATTCGCGGACCATCGCAATTATGTGCCGGGGGATGATTTTCGTTACCTTGATTGGAACCTCTATGGGCGACTTGAAAAATTGTTTCTCAAGCTTTACGAGGAGGAACGCGAACTGCCGGTGCGGATTTTTCTAGATGCCAGCGAATCCATGGGCTTTGGCGAGCCGCGCAAGTTTGATTTCGCGCGCCAGATTGCGGCGGCGGTCGGCTATGTGGCGCTCTGCGGCTTTGACCGCGTGAGCGTGATTCCGTTTCCCGACAACAAGGCTGAAACCGCGTTGCGCGGCGCGTTGCGGTCGGTGCGCGGCCGCAAATCAACGCTGAACTTTTTCCAAAACATCACGCAACTGAATGCCAAAGGGACGGCCAACTTCAACGATGCCCTGCGCCGTGGTGCGTTGGAAGCCCGGCAAGCCGGCGTTGCCGTAGTGCTGAGCGATTTTCTTGATCCGGCCGGTTACGAGTCGGGCCTAACGGCTTTGGTGGGACGCGGATTTCAAGTTAACGCGGTGCAAATTTTGGCTCCTGAGGAACTTTCACCATCCACCTTCGGCGACCTGCGACTCGTGGATGCGGAAACCGGGAATGTGCAAGAAGTGACCTTTGGCCGATACCGCATGAACGCCTATCAGCAGATGGTGCAGAACTTTTG
>JAQGPB010000255.1 GCA_028293265.1 Pedosphaera sp.
CGCGATGTTCAAGGTCGCGGTGGAGGACTTGTGGCGCATGGTCGGCCAAAAGTGTTTGGAGCACGTTCCGATCAACCGGCGCGACAAGGTTTGGTGGCGGGGTATGGAACTGATCCAGCGGCAATGATTCGAGCGCCGCGCTGCGCGTGCCGGTGTTGCCGATGGCAAGTTTCACAATGGATTGTTTCAGGTGGCCGCTTTTGCCATGCACGGTCACGGCCCAAAAGGTGAGGCAACCGTTGTGCGGTTGACCGTTGGCAGCAACCATGGCGCGGTCGGATGGGGGAAGTGACTGCATCTTTTCCATGAGGCCACGAATGAATGGCTGCTCCAAGCCGAGCAGGGCGAGATTTTCTTGCCGCAAGGCCCGCTCGCGATTGGTCGTCAGGCGAATGTTGCCAGACCCATTCAAGCTGGCTTCAAATTCGTCATCCGTCTTGACCGTCCAGATGCCACCATTGGCGGCGACTGCGCTGCGGCTGAAATCGAGCAACCGGCGCATGGCAATGCCGCCGTCATCCACGCGACGGTAGTCTTGCAAATTGAATTTTTCCAAATCTTGGAACAACTCGAACACGACCTGCCGGGCGCGTTCCGCGTTGCTCATGGCGACTTCAATTTCCTGCCGTGTGCGTTTTAAAGACGGGTCGGCAAGCGCCTCCTGATAAAGCCGCTCATAATTGATGCGGGTATTCAACTGGCCAAGCACCTGCACGCGAAAATCCTCCGCCGGCTCGCCGTTCTCGTCCACTTTGCCGAGGGTTAGGGCGATCTCCTGCAACTTCGCGTCGAGCAAAAGGAAGATGTTGCCCTCAATGGTGTCGGTCGTGACGAAGTTATAGACCTGGGCGGTATCGCGTTGGCCGTAACGGTGGATGCGTCCAATACGCTGCTCCAAGTCCATCGGATTCCAGGGCAGATCAAAATTAAAAAGGATGCGGGCGAATTGGAGATTGATACCTTCACGCCCGGCGGCTGTGCAAACCAGCACGTTCGGACCATCGGAGCGGCGGAATCGGCGTTGCGCGGCGGTTTTCGAGCCGTGGTCGCCGCCTTTTAAAACCTCCACGCCCTGAGACGGGAATCTTTGGGCGATGGCTTTTTGGAGACTTTCGACACTGCCGAGATACGTCGCAAACACGACAACTTTTTCAGAAGGATTTTGCCGCCAAATCTGGTTCAACGCATCAAGCAACTTTAGGGCTTTGGATTCGAGGCTTTCGGGATACTGGCTCAACAATTCCCTGATGCGACGGCGTTCTTCTGGGAGCGCAACAGCGGGATTCGTAGCGAAGTCTTCTTCACGACCTGCTTCGCGTTCGCTGTCGCCATAACTTTCGGCGGTCAAGGCGTAGTTCATCGCTTCCTCGTGTTTGCGGAGCAAATGGAGTTTGGCGTCAGCGAGAACCTGTTCCACCTGGGCGCGGCCAATGGCGTCATCGGGCAGCGTGTGCATTCGGTGAATTAGTTCACGCGCTTCATTGAGCATGGCGTTGCGTCCGTCCACGTCGAGTTGTTCGTCACGATGGATGGATTCCTGAATCGTGAGCATCAATTGCCGCTTTTCCAGTGTGCGGCGGACAGCGGCAAAGCTGCTAGCGGCAATTTTTTGGAAAATGGTCATTACGAATCCCAGCGAACGACCCTTGCCACCGCGAGCGCGGGCGAGGTCGTAACCGTCATTTAGATATGTTGTAAGGGCTTCGTAAAAAACTTTCTCGGCGGGCGTGAGTTCAAACGCTTCGGTATGAACCACGCGCCGGGCAAAAAGCGGAGAGCCGTCCGGGGCGCATGAATCCGCCTTGGTGCGCCGGATGACAACGGCATTCAAGCGATGGCGATTTTCGAGCATGTCGCGCTCGTTGTGGAACAATTTCGCGTCAAGCAGATGCACGAGCATCCAGAAACGGAAGTGGTCGCCCTGATGTGGTGTGGCTGAAAGAATCAGCAAATCGCGGCAATGCGGGCGAATGGCTTCCGCCAATTTATAATTCTCCGTTTTTCGAGCACGATTGCCACTGCGATAAACGCTCAAATGGTGCGCTTCGTCAAAGACGATCAAATCCCATGGCGGCGCTTCAAGGATGCGGCGGATGCGCGTCGGGCGTTTCAACGTGTCCACTGATGCGATAATGCGGTTATGTTTCGCAAAGGCGTTAGTCTTGCGGTCGGTGATGTCGCCTTCTGAACCGAAAACTTCAAAATCGAGATTGAAAACGTCATTCAATTCGCGACGCCAGTTTTCGACAAGGCCGGCGGGGACAATCATCATGGCGCGCTGCAATTCGCCTCGGCTGGCAAGTTCGCGCAGAATGAGCGCCGTTTCAATGGTCTTCCCCAAGCCGACTTCATCGGCAATGAGAAAGCGGCGCGGCTGGGTGCGGGCGATGCGGTCCACCAATACAAGCTGGTGCGGCAACAAATCAATTTTGGCGGACGTGAGCGTGGCTGAACCTTGGATGAGCGGCAATTCCTCGGCTTCGATGGCAAGCCGAAGTTTTAGGAGCGAATCGTTCGTGGCCGGTTTCAATCCGGCAATTACCTGGCTGATCCATGACTTCGCATCGTGCAAGGCCGCGACGGCAACCTGCCGCTCGCCAAGCTCACGGAAAAAGACGCGGGCAAAGCCGCTCGGTTCGATGCCAAGGACTACGCCTTCGCCAAGTTCGGCGTGTTCGACTTTTGCGCCGGGAACAAATGCGGCGGGTAATTCGGCCCGGCCCTCCGATTCGGATTTAAGAGATGCGCCGGACATAGTAGCCAATTGGTTCGCGTGGTTGGCCGCTGCGCAAGACAAGATGAATATCCGCGCTCGAACCTCGGCCCCAAAGCGGGACGGAAAGCGGCATCAAGGGTTGCCCGGTGCGCTTGTAGGAAATTTCTTCGTCACGCTGAGTGACATCGAAAGCGCGGTGCGTGGCGTTGTGAAACGCGAAGACAACGCCCACTTGCTCCATTTTGGATTGCTGACGGCTAATGAGCGTCTGAACGCGATTCAACAGAAACGCCGCGCCCTCGGCGGGCGATAACAATTCCAAGCAGGTCTGAAGACCGCCAACGAGAATTGTTCGGCTGTTACGTGGCAACTGCGCGGGCCACGTATCGTGCCAAGAGAGAAAAGTCCGCAGAGAGACGAGCGATGCAATTGGCAGAAGCGTCTGCAAGGTGTCCTTGTCCCAAATGACTGACGAGCCTTGGCGTTTCCACGAATCGGCTGATAGCTCTTTCATAGGCATGTCAATCGTTGGGTGTGATTTTCACGGGCCAGTTTTTTCGGGCAACATTAGAAGCACGCCCGCGCCACCAAGTTTTAGAAACCCCTTTTGAGAATTTGCCAGAAGCTTTTTAAGGCCACCGCCGCCCAAAAGGCTTATCGCGATTTGATATGCCGTAACTTCAAATTGAACGGCTTCCGCCGGCAATGTAAGGGTAAAGGATTCACCGTCGGCTGAATATTTCAGATTGTCGGCAAGGTCGCTGTCTTCTTCAATCTGACCAATCTTATCACCGACATTGATGGGCTTCGTCAACTCGATGATTATCGTGTCACAATACCGCGAAAAGACAGAACTGAATTCATCTTCCGTCAGCACGGCTGGTCTTCTGATGGCCGATACGCCGGTAACAATTACGTAGTCTGCGGGATTGTCCTGATCTTGCTGAATAGTGATGTTCACATCAAAATCGGGGGTTTTGATCGTCGCTGCGCCATCATTGCAGCCGAATATGACATCCTTGAATTTATATTTGAAGGCGGCCTTCAGCGCTGCATGGATGGCTTCAGCTTGGGAATTAACATCGTCATTGCCAATTTTTCTAATGAATGCCTTCGTCGCGCCGGAGTTATTATCCGGCACCTTGTGATAACGCTTATTAAAACCCTGAAGAACGCGAACGTGGCCGTTCGCTTCCCCGCGAAAGCTGCTATCCTTTAGTATGCTGCCCAAGGTGCTGGCTTTGGCCGCTTTGGCTGTGACGAGAAGCTCAACGTTCGCGACAATAAATTCCTTGGTTAAATTGCCAAATGCGCAGGGTGTTTGCGCCACACTGCCCGCGACGGTTTTCCGAAGGGTGCGGGGCACTTCATCTGAAAGGTAGGATTGAAGTGAAGTGTTCGTCACCAAACACCCTTTTTCCAATGCCTCTTTGACCTCTCCTTTCAAAGCGTTAATGACACAGTAACTCCACACGCCATGCGATAATGCACCTGCTGAATACGATGATTGATCCACCTTGCATGACGCGAAGGCGAAGTGGAATTCGGAGTCTCGGCAAAATGCGATAAGTTCGTCTGCCGAAAAGTTACCGCAAATTGATCGCATACCGGAATTGATTGGCAACCCGCTTTGACATGCATCGAGGAATAACAATGTCTGTGCGCTCTTTGATCCACGCAATTCTTTGAGAATTTCGTTTAAAGGAATGGTTGTGCCCGGCAAGTCTCCCAGTTGGGTATCATAAACCGTAATCCGGCTTTCACCATTGATCGCTATACCGTGGCCGGCAAAGAAAAACACCACTCGTTCATCTTTGGCAACCTTACTGAGAAAAGTCTTAAGCTTCGTCTCAAAAACCTTGTAGGTTATCGCTCCACTGAGAAGCAACTCACAATCAACAGATTGAACCCCCAAAGCTTGCCACGCTTTAACAAAGTCTCGCGCATCATTCTCGCCATAAACGACTGGTTTTATTGTCTTGTCCAAGTAGTTCTCAACTGCGACGGCAAAGACGTGAGTTTTAGGTGTCATGTGTTATGCGTCAGTTTGCGCGACCTGCAACAGTTCAAGCTGCGCGGCTTCTGGGCGGCGGGCACGTTCCGCCGCTTGTTTCGCACGCCAGTTCGCAAAGATGTTTTTCGCAAGTGCCGCCGCCTGCTGAATATCCGGGCTGGCGTCGGTCAAGGCAATCCAGTCAAGCAATGGGTCAACGCTGGGTTTGACGGTGAATGATTCGCGATCAAGTTCGGCTTCGATGTTAAAGCCGCTGCGGGGCAGCGCCGCGCCAGTGAGAAACTGCGCTTGGTCCAAGTCGGTGCGAATGATTTTTCGGTTGCGACCGGGCGCGGTAAAGAACTGGAAACGCTCCGCGACGGGAACGGCATGGACGGTCGTGCCGACAACACGCACCCAGCCACGATCCACCAGCAAGGCCGTATCCACGGTTGTGCCTTTCAAACTTTTGTGCAACTCGTCGCGCGGCATGGAGGCGCGGCGTGCGAATAGGCGCAGGTAAAGCCGCGTGATCGGGTCGGCGGCTTCGGGCGGTCGCTGCGCGGCGGCGACGCCTTCGGCGAGGAGATCGTCGAGCAACTGATTGATGCCCAGCAGGGCTTCTTTCACGCCGAGAATTTCCTGACCAATCCAGACCTGTCCGTAGTGGCGGCTGTAAAATTCCAACGCCTTGCCGCGCAGAATAACGCGCAAGTCGGCGTCCGACAGGGTTGTGCCGTGCGAATGTTCCAGCAAGCTCTTCAGCCGAGCGGCTTCATCCCGCACCCAGCGACGCATTTTGGCCCAACTCACCGGCTCGGGCTTTTCCAGTCTCTTGCGGCAGACATGAACGATGTCGTATTCGATCTTCTGGCTGCCGAATTGGGCACGCTCACCTTTCGTGTCATCACCTATGACCGGATAGGTCGCGATTAGAACGAAGCCACCGTCAAAAAGTGACCGCAATACGTTCGCCCATGCGCGGTCTTCGTCATGGTGAAAAGTGAACGCAAGTAATCCGCCAGGTTTAAGAACCCGGAATGCTTCCAACCAGCATGCTGCTAAGCTGCTCTCATAAAAGTGTTCGGCGGGAGGCGGTCGAAATCGAGGGTTTGGAATTCCATCCGGCGCACGTTCGCGCCTTTCTTCGTCTGTCCGGTCGTCTGGATGCTCAACTTCGTTCTCGATCACTTCAATTGCTTTGGCAGTATATTCTCGCGCGAACGCTTCGCGATAGCCGTCTGTAACGTTAAGGCGGCGAAGAAAATAAATGCGTAGCCAAACAAAAAAGAAATCGGACAGGTCAGCGTAATTGAGATTTGCCCCGAATGGAGGGTCCGTAATCACTAGGTCGTGGGATTCTGCATCTATTTGACGCAACTCGGTGGAGGACCCGCAATGCACTTGTGCTGTGACATCTGGTGATTCTGGTTCTTCTGCATTTTCTAGCGTGCCGATGAACTCCCGGCTTCTGACCCACTCCCGGTCCCGCCACTGCCCG
>JAQGPB010000538.1 GCA_028293265.1 Pedosphaera sp.
GGTTGATGGGTGTAAGGGAGGCGGAGCCGCTCGCGGGCAAAACCGGGCGAAAGCGGTCTAAACCGGACCAGCGCCGGTTTTGGATGCCAGAATTTTGGGCGGTTGGGCATTGGAGGGTTGCGCAAAAAGGGCCGGGGCCGCTCAAGGTTTGGGCAAGCGGGGATGGTTTCCGGCGGGGAATCAGCCGGACAGCATGGACACCGGAGGGTGTCCCCTGTTGCGCCTCTTTGGTCACGCAAGGGATATATTCTCACAAATGGAGCGGACGTGTCCAGTTGTTTTGGAGCAAACTTTAGCCGGCCGGAACGTTGCAGTGAGGATCGAGGAGCGCACGCGTCCCGTGCGCAGCCGACGGCGTCGCGCCGCAGGCTGGCAATTCCGGTTGCGAAGCACAAAATGGTTTGGGGAATACCGGAATCGAGGTTTGCGGCGGGACGCCGCAAACCACACGCCGGAGGCGTGTGCTCCCCATTTCCGACTGCATCGTTGCGGCTAGGGCGACGCGATGTTGAGTTCGAGCCAGTATTTCAGGATGACGCGCACGCCTTGGCCGAATTCGGCGGGACCGACGATCTTACGCAGATAGGAGGTGACTCCCAGCTCATACGCCCGGCTTACGTCGGAATCGGCGATGGAGTTTGTAAGCATGACGACGGGGAGGGCCTTGAAGGCGGGCTGGGAGCGAATCCATTTCAATACGGTGTGACCATCGCGCTTGGGGAGCTTGATGTCGAGAAAAACGAGGTCGGGCAAGGGATGCTTGGCCCGGTCGGCGAACGGGCCGTTGCCGCTCAGGTATTGGACGGCTTGTTCGCCATCGGTCACCACATGAAAACTGTGGGGAATTCCGGTGCGCTGGCAGGCCATTTTCATGAAGAACATGTCGTCTTCGTTGTCTTCGACCAGCAGCACGGTTTTCATTGGGGTCAATTAAACATGGCTAAAGGGCGGACTCAATGAGGAAATGGGGGGATGAGACGAATGGGCGAATTAAAAGGCTGTTTGGGGTTGACATGGCTCGACCTCTCACCATGAACCGGGAAACATCGAACATCGAACATCGAACATCGAACATCGAACATCGAACATCGAGTATTGAATGGGGGAACCCCGCACCATGAACCGGAATTTTAAACAGAAGCAAACGAAGGCAAAGAAAGGGAAGGCGCTGGAAAATTCGGTCGGGACGGTTCCGAGCGAAAGCGGTGTCGCGCTGCGCTTGCCACCGCACTCCATAAGCTGGTGGTGTGGCGGGTGGTTCAGGGGTTCAAGGTGCGGCCCTAAACTGACAGGTTCCCCAGCGGACGCGGGGCTTGAGGAGCCATGGCGGCAGCGGGCAGGTCGGCGAACAGGTTTTTTCCAACGGGCAGCGACGGGCGCTCGCCGGCGGCGGGCAAGCGCACGATAAACGTGGTTCCCTTGCCGGGAGTGCTCTCGCAGATGAGTTCGCCGTTCATCGCATCGAGCAGCTTTTTTACGATGCTCAGGCCCAGGCCGGTGGAAGGTTCCCCGCCGGTGGGCTGGGCTGACAACCGCGCGTAACGGTGGAACATGCGGGCCTTGTCCTCGGCGGTAAAACCCGCGCCCTGGTCCTGGATATGAAATTCGACTTTCCCCTGGGCGTTGCGGACCGTGATCTGGATTTCTCTGCCTTGCGGGGAAAATTTGACGGCGTTGGAGATCAGATTGTCCAGCACCTGGCTCAGGGCGGAGGCGTCGGCGCGGACGGGCATGGCATCACCCGGGAAACAGGAGCGCAAGACGAGGTCCTTCGCGTTGGCGGTGTCTTCGTATTGTCGAATTGCGCGCCCCGCCGCGTCCGTCAGGCTGACCGGTTCCATCCGCAGGTTCAAACCGTGGTCGGCGGCGGCGTTGGCCAAAAACGCCTTCAAAAAAGCGCGCATCTGGCCGCTGGAACTGCGGATGTTCTCGGCCATCAAACGCAGCTTGGGATCGGTGCTGGCATGCGCCCGTTCGAGGAGGAATTGCGCGCTCATCTGCATGCCGACGAGGTGATTCTGCAAGTGATGCGAAATCATGCTCAGCGTTTCATCCTTGTCTTGGGCGAGCCGGCGGGCGTAATCACGGGAAGTTTTCAGCATCAGGTGGGTCCGCACGCGCGAGAGCAGCTCCTGCTTGTGAAAGGGCTTGGCGATGTAATCCACGCCGCCGCTCTCCAAGGCGCGGGCCACCAAGTTTTTGTCCTTGTCCGCAGACAGGAAAATGATGGGAATCTCCGCCCATTGGGGATTTTCCTGGACGCGCCGGCAGAGCTCGAATCCGTCCATGTCCGGCAGGTGCAGATCAAGCAGGATCAAATCCGGCCGGCGCTGGTGGAGCATCTGGATTCCCTGCGCGCCGGTCAGGGCGGGGAGAATTTCAAAGCCGATCTTCCCGAGCATGGAGGCCAGCGCCTTCACCTCGGATTCGCTGGGATCCACCACGAGCAGACAATCGGTTCCAGTGGTTTCAGTAATCGGTACGGGCATCGTTGGGCGGTATTAGGTTTATAACTGCCGAACTTGGGGTCCGGGATGCGCTTCACAGCGATGCGTCATCTTCCAGAGCAAAACGGTTTCCGACCTATTTATGATTGTAAATATCTGCGTTTTCCATCATAACACCAAGTCCCCGTCTGTCCAGTCAAAACAGTGGGTTGCAAACTGCAATCCAATTCCTTGCCAAACGCGCAGAATGCAGCATTGCGGCATTCATCCGCATACACCAGCAATTCTATAAACGCTTGGAACTCATCATACATCGCGATGCGGCGAGACTGGCATGTCGAAAGCTTAACAATTCCTGATTGAACCCGATTGGGTATGCGACGAGCAGCGTCCCGAAAAAAACG
>JAQGPB010000559.1 GCA_028293265.1 Pedosphaera sp.
GTGCTGAACCCGGCAACGGGCCTCCCGGATCCCAACGCTACGACGTTGCATTCCAGTGTTTACGACGATCCCACCGCGGCAGCCCTTGGATTGCCCAACCCCAAGCCGGTAATAACGCCGACGCCACCCAAAACGGCGGAATCGGTGCGTAAAATGATGGACCCATTCGCAGCGGGCCTCGGGCGGCCGAGGCTGTAGTTCTTAGTTTACGATGGCTGTATCTCACGGAGTGTTGCCCAAACCCGGACCGTGAGCCATCCCGGCTCGCAGCACGTCCGAACGCGCACTTTGGCTCGCATTTGCGATGAGCGATTTGCCACTCGTGACAATTTTTCCAGTTATCCGCTTTGGACGACGCGCCCATGAGATAAGCCCGTCTAGGATTCGCCCCCAGAAGATAACTTGTCCCCATCACCTCTTGCGCCCCGCCTATTGATTCGGCGTGACAGGCACTGGGGCATTGGTCGTATCAGTTGCCGGCGGCGGAACGGCCGGTCCTGTTTCTTGCGCTGCGGCAGGCGCGGTGGCGGCGGGCAGGTTTAATTTGGTGCGGAGGATGGCGACTTCTTCTGGAAGAATCTCTCCGTTCAAGAGGCGGTCCAATACAGTCTTTCTAATCTCGGCCAATGGCGGCAGGGCAACGCGCCCTTCCGTTTCTTTGCTCACACTGATTTTGGCCTGATAACCGTTCCAGATTTTTTCGCAAAGCCGGTTCAGGCCGACATAACGGTCGTCCTCGTCCACAATCAGGCTTACAAAAGCTTTGCGCAGCAGTCCTTCAAGCACTGCCTGGGTCTTGTCCTTGCCCTCATCCCTGACTTCCTCCTGGATGCGCCCGATGGCATAGTCATCCAGGCTGGTATTGCGCGGCAGGCTTTCGGGATGGCCGTCCAGCACGGGTTTGTTCGGATATTTTTGGCCGAGGTACTTGTACCAGGTGATCGCGTCCGCCTCGCGGTTGTAGGTATAGAGGAACCAAACCGCGTCGCGCAGGAAATTCCGGTGCGCCGTCTCGATGTGGTCGCGGTTCTTTTCGTCCTCATCCATCGCCTGCTCGTAGGCGGCGCTGACCTTGGGGATGATGTCGAGGTTGGGGCCGAACTCAAATCTCTTTTCCGCCTTCTTCGTGATAAGACGTCCGCGCTGGAAGCTCAACTGCATGGATTGATAGATGACGCGCCGCAGCGTGATAAGGTCGTTCGGATCAATCCGGCGCGGGTTTTTCTTGGCATGTTCAAGTCCCTGCGCCGCCCAATAGATGGCGTGCGCTTCGGGCAGGCGCCATTCCAGCGGTCCATAATGTTCATCCACTTCCTTCATGAACTGCGGGTCGAGGGCGTATTTTTTGGTCAGCAATTCCGCGCGCCTTTTTTGGTCGTCAGTGGTGGGATTGATCAACTCGTCCCATTTGGGCCGTTCAAAGCCGAAGATGGCGAACATTTCATTGGCCCACTGCTGCTTGTAATACATGTGGGCGTCGTCGAGGTTTTGCCCCATCTTGTGCTGAAAAAACCAGGCCAGCTCGCGGTACATGAGCACGTCGTCCGGATTGTAACGCATCCCCTGGTCGCGCAACAGTTCGATGCCCCGCTCCACCCAGCGCCAGCGGTCCTGCGCGTCCTTGAACTTGACGGAAATGTTGTAGGCCATGTTCCAGGATTGCACGAGCCAGACCTGGGTGAAGTGCGGTTCGAGCTTGGTGATCCAGTCGGCCAGTTGCACCATTTCAAAAAACTTGTCGTTGTCCTGTAGGTCGCTGGCGCGAATCCAGAGCGCGTTGGAAATCAGCCCGCGAAACCCGCCCAGCGCGACCGTCGTCAGGGCCAGCACCGGCGGTGCGCCCTTGAGTTCAGTGTAACGCGTCAGTCCCAGGGCATCTCGATCACGAACAAGCGCGCGCTGGATGAAGGAGACGCCGATCAAAAGCACCAGCACCACGCCGATTAAAAGGGCTTTGTAAAGTCTCGCGGGCATGGTCACTGGGTTCCCTGTGTCGTGGCCAGTTCGCGGCGGTTGAAGATGAAAATTCCCGTCAAACCAAGCAGCCCGCCCATGAGCAGCACAATCTGCCCGACCGCGCGGGCCAGCTCCGTCCAGGTGATGCTGCGTCCGGTGCTGAGCGAGTCAATGGGCGAAAATTTCTGCACCAGTTGAATTACTTCCAGCATGGCGCGGAACGCGGGCACGGCGACGTTGTCAATGGCGGCATGGCCCTTGGTTCCCGCTTCCTCGTCATAGCCCATGATTGTTCCGTCGGACACCACGTTCGAGAGCGTGCCGCTGGAAAACGTCATCGCGAGCAGCGCCATGGAAACAAAGGCCGCGACGGGAAAAGAAAGCAGGCTGGCCGTCGCCATGCCCATCGCCGCCAGCAACGCCATCCAGCAAAGAATGATCCCGAGCCCGCGGATGAAATTGAGACCGAACCCGCTCTCGCGATAGAGCACCTCCATCCCTTCGTCCAGCGTGAACAACAGCGCGGTGTCATTGAGATTGCGGAACATGATGAGCAGGTTGCCTTTTTCATCGAACAAATTGGGGTCAATTTTGAATTCGTGGAAAGTGTCCGGCGCCAGTTTCATCGTGTCCTGCCAGATCTGCGTTTTCTTGGGCACGCCCACCTGCCAGGCGGCGAAGAACGTCCCCGATTGGGACGCGGCGTCGGCGGTGTTGAACTTGACGCGCAGGTAAAGCGGCTGATCCCTGAGTTTCTCCTGGGCCGCCGGCAGATGAATCAGCCAGGGCCGGAATCCGCCGGGCTGCACCACCTGCAATTCAGCCTTCACCTGCTCGGTGATTTGCAGCCGGATGCTCCGCAGGTCCACCCCCATCAGTTGGTTTTTCTCCCGCTTCGCCTGCATTTGGCGCTCGGTCTCCTTTTCAATTTCCTGGTCGAGATTGTCTTCCCTGACCGAGGCGCGGGCGACCAGGACTTCGTTTTGCAATTTGTCGAGTTCCGCCGCAGGCAATTTGCGCGCGCGGAATTCCAGCAATCCATAAATGCTCGCTCCCGCGACCGCCAGCAGCGCGGCGTTGAGCGAAACGATGCCGAGCCATTTGCCGAGCCAGATCTGCCAGCGCGCAATCGGCTTCACCGCCACCATCTGGATCTGGCATTCCTCGATGTCCCGCGCGAGCGTGCCGCATGAAAGCCAAAGTGTGCAAAACCCGAGCAAGCCCGTCACCGCCGCGAGCGTATAAGTGATCAAAATCTGCGCGAACCCCGCCGCCGTCCCGTCGTCCTTGATCAACAGCGGCAAACCGACCACCGCTGCCAGCAACAGCGCCGTGATGACCCAGAACAGGCGGTAGCGAAAAGCGGCCTTCCAGGTCAGGGCGAGGATGGCAAACAAACCTTGCAGCCCCATTGGAATCGAAAAGAAGTAAGTGGCTTGGGAATCTGATCTTAACTCGACCGGCACGATTCCCCCAGCCATCGTAACTTTTGCCGTTGCATCCTTCGGATTTCGCGCCTTGATCGGACCGATTGCCAAGTAACCGCGCGCCTCAAGATTCCTCCACCGCCAGGAGTTGCCTTTGAATCCGACTACCAATCCAAACATGCATGAAAGAATGGAATAGAAAACGGGATTGGACTGAAACAATGTGAGTCCGTATAGGCTGATCGAAATCAGCAGCAACAGCAGACCCCTCAGCCACATTTGACTGCCAAATGCCCATATTGCCGTAAAAAAGAAGCCAGGCCAGGAAAAACCCAGCTTCACGGCCTTGTAACCGTTCATCGGATCCTTGAAGACTTGGTATGAGTGCATCGGCAGTAATTATCCTGGAGAAATCCTGCGATTCATTTGGGTTTTCCCAAAAGCGACGAAAGTTTCTCGTTAGCCTTCTTCAAATCCACCGGCTGGCTTGGTGTAGGTGCGGGCACAGGGACAGGGGACGGAGCGGGTGCTGGCGCCTCCTCTATGTGCGTCAAGGCATCCAGCTTCTTGCGATCCACCGTATCCGCTGGCTGCGGCGTCGGTGCCGGCGTGGCCGCGGCGCTTGGCTGCGGCGCAGTCAAGCGTTCCAGCACGCGGTCGGTGCCCGGCTTGGCCTCGCCGTCGCCGCGCAAATAAGCCGCCACGCGATGCCCGGAGGTCGCCCCAGAAGTTGTCTCCGCCGCCGCGCGCGCTTTCCGCACCACGTCCAAAAAGTAGCTCTCCAGATTCTGCGTCGGGTTGTCAATTTTGATTTTGTCGCCGTCAATGTCCTTGCGGATGATTTCAAGCGCGCGTTCCAGCGTTTCGCGGGCGAGCACCGGCGTCGTGATCCGCACCACATCCGGCGTGGCCAGCAATTCCTTGAGCGTCCCCATCGCCTGAATTTTTCCGCCGTAATAAATCACCACCCGGTCGCAAACATCCTCGACATCGGACAACAAATGACTGCTGAGAATCACCGTCTTGCCGCGCCGCGCCAGCGCCAAGATCAAATCCTTCACCTCGCGGCAGCCAATGGGATCAAGGCCCGCCGTCGGTTCATCAAGAATCACCAGATCCGGATCATTGATGAGCGCCTGGGCAAGGCCGATGCGGCGTTGCATACCCTTGGAAAATTCGCCCACCGCGCGCGTGCGCGTCTGGCTCAGGCCGACCATTTCCAACAACTGCTCCGCGCGCTTCTCGCGTTCACCGGCGGGCAGCCGGAACAGGTTGCCAAAAAAATCCAGCGTCTCGTGCGAGTTGAGATAGCGATAAAGATACGATTCCTCGGGCAGATAGCCGATGCGCGATTTCGTGGCGACATGGCGCGGCGAATGGCCAAAAACCTCGATGTGCCCTTTGGTCGGATAGAGGAGTCCCAGCAGCAATTTGACCGTCGTGGATTTCCCAGAACCATTCGGTCCGAGCAGCCCGAAAACT